>NZ_CP082300.1 GCF_019880205.1 Pantoea alfalfae | reverse complement strand
CCGCAGTGACAGAATTCTGCTTTGCATCACTTCGGGTAAGGCATTCAGGTAAATGCCTTGTCGGGTGCATCCCTCCCAGACATAAATCGCATGAGTGCCAAAAAAGGGGGAGTCTGCAGGCTGATAGATGTGATTGATCAGCAGAGCGGTTTCACCGACGGGGATATCACACAATGAGATACGGTCAGGATAACCCGGATAGCACTCTACCGTTTGTCGTATAGCATTATGATTTTTCAGATAGCTTTCGTTTTGTTCAAAAAGATGAGCAAGCGGCTCGGCTTTCAGGCCGGAGATTTTGTATTTCATAATGACCCCTGTGGTTTCCATCGCTACACCGCGAGTCATTACGTTATCGAATATCCTGGGGCAAAACTCGCCGTTTTCGGTCCGGGGAATCAGTGACAAAAACTTTGGTCGTCGCACGTGTTGCAATCATTAGCCACTGAACCTCAAAACACCCTATTTTTTCTCCTCCATACCTGTTCTCTGATTGGTACCTCGGAGAAAGATCGCTGAATCCGACCCGTTAACGACATGCCCATCACATAAACGAAAACAGATGAATACTTTTTTGTGACAACTAACACAACCTGATTACATCGGCAGGCAGAGGTAAGATTTTATCGTGATAATAGTTTACTCCGTACATTTCTGTTGTACATAGTACAACAACACGGTTTCTCCACTGCCCTAAATCGATGACAAAATTGTGAGGATTATCATGTCTGAGAAACAGCACATCACGACATTCTCTGCCGATATTGAGCAGCAGACCGTTAAGAAGGTGGTCTGGCGCATTTTGCCCTTTCTGATTGTCTGTTATCTGATTGCCATCATCGACCGCGGCAACATCGGAATGGCTTCATTACAGATGAACGAAGATTTAGGGTTGTCGAAAGCGGTATTTGGTTTTGCAAGCAGCCTGTTTTTCGTGGGTTACTTCCTGTTTGAAGTTCCCAGTAACCTCGCCATGCAGAAAATTGGCGCAAAGATTTGGATCTCTCGCATCATGGTATCGTGGGGCATTATTTCGGTCTGTACTGCTTTTGTTGAAAGTGCCAATACGCTCTACGTACTGCGCTTTTTACTGGGTGCAGCCGAGGCAGGCTTTTTCCCTGGCGTGATTCTTTATCTGACTTACTGGATCCCGGGCAAGTACCGTGCGCGTGTGATTGCAACCTTCATGGTGGCAATCCCGGCAGCGAACTTTATAGGGTCGCCTATCTCCGGCCTGATTTTGTCGCTCGACGGCTGGTTGGGCATGCGTGGCTGGCACTGGTTATTCATCCTGGAAGGTATTCCGGCGGTGGTTCTGGGGATTGCAGCCTTCTTTTTACTCAGTAATCGTCCGACTGACGCCAGCTGGTTAAATCAGGAACAAAAAGCGTGGCTGAGTACAACTATTCAGGCAGAAAACGAGAAGAAAAAAGCGATTGGTCATATCTCGCTATGGCAGTTACTGCGTCACAAGCATATCTGGGTGATGGCGCTGATTTATGCGGGTGCTTCTGCGGCGGGATCAACGCTGAGCGTCTGGTCTCCGCAACTGCTGAAATCGTTCGGGCTGGATAACTTCTCCACCGGTTTAGTCAATGCGATTCCTTACGGTCTGGCATCCATTCTGATGGTTGTATGGGGCAGAAGTTCTGACCGAAGCGGCGAGCGTCGCTGGCATACCGCATTAACGCTGTTCCTGATTGCGGGTGGTCTGCTCTCCGCCTTTATCACTAACAGCCTGACCGGCAGTGTTGTCATCCTGTCATTGGTATTAATGGGTGCCTACTCAATGAAAGGACCTTTCTGGGCGCTGGCATCGGGATGGATGTCATCCACTACCACTGCTGCGGGTCTGGCCGCTATCGGTGCGATGGCGAACCTGATTGGCGGAGGATTAATGGTCAACGTTTACGGCATCATTAATCAGGCGACCGGCAGCCATACGCTGGCAATGATGCCACTGGCAATCCTCTGTGGCATCGGCGGTATTGCGGTGCTGGTTATGGGTCGCAGAAAACAGTTAAACATCGAAGTTGACACGCACGCTTCGCCAGTCAGTAAATAACGTAATATCATCTGCAGATGCTGAACATTGCGTCTGCAGGTGAGTCCTTTCAGCGTTACTGACACAAGAGCACTGTTTTGAATAGCCTTTGAATATTCATCTTTTGATTTTAAGACGTCAGTGGATTAATTGAGCAGAGACGAGATCAGGCTTTCTGTCACAGACTTTCGCTTTGAACGGTAAGTTCTATTACCTCATCATACAAGTGGGTTTAAAGCCTCGCACCCTCTAAAAGCGATGGCTCAAAGCCTGCATCAGAGCAGGAGTGAAGAGAAAACCCCCGGTGGGCTGAAACATTCATATTACAACCATCAGGAAGTACATATATTCCATGAGGTAATTTTTAAAATGCGGGTGACATAAAGCAAGCAGGGAAGTATTCGCTAAGAGAAATTTAGCAAGAGTTTAGGATCAGAAAAACAGGATGCAA
>NZ_CP082299.1 GCF_019880205.1 Pantoea alfalfae | reverse complement strand
GGCAAAGGCTACCTTCTGCTCCAGCCAGGTGCCGGTGGCGTTGTCCGGATCGTTAGCCTGCACCACCGTCTCGATGACGCCTTCAATGTCCGCGCGCATCTGGGCAAAAATGCCGATCATCTGCCCGTCCGGATCGTCAGGGTCCGTCAGGATGTCGTCGCCGTAGATGCCCTTAAACTTCGTCACCAGGCCGGAAAAAATGTCGTCGAGCCGGTCGGCGATATAACCCTGGTCCGTCAGTTTTCCCATCAGACCGTAACCTCGCTCTCGGTGCCGTAAATGTCGGTGAAGACGGCCGCCACCGTCAGCTTTCGCGTCGTCGGCACGTACTGCGTATCAAACGCCGTCAGCGCCTTCACCCCGTCCGTCTGCAGAATGCAGCTGCGGATATCGGATTCCAGCTTCACGCGCGTACCGCGCCGGGTCATGCTGCCGGACCAGTCCAGCCCGTGATCCAGGTCCAGAAACCAGTCCTGCTTCAGTGACAGCAGCCGGGTTTTTACCTTCTGCCGCACGCATTCTGATTTACTGGCGTACGAGGCGCGGCCCCGCCCGAAGGTCCAGTCGCCGTCCGCATCTGTCCGTCTTGTCCTCATGCCTGCGCCTCCGAAGTCTTCCCGTTCTGGCTGTCGGTATGGTGGTGTGATTTGCTGCCGATGCCGTCAACCGAGACGTCACCGCCGGTGACCTCCACCGACCCCGTGATTTTCGCCGCTGCGCCTTCACCGCCGCTGGCCGACAGGCCGCCGTTCATCGCCGCCGCGCCCGTCACCGTCAGGGTGTCGTCCATCGTGACCGGCTTCAGAAACTCCGTTTCGCAGTGCACGGTCAGCTTCGTGCCGTCGATGTCAACGTTGCCGCCGGTATCAATGGCCACGTAACCCGGGCCGTCCAGCTGGCGCATCACGATGGCGTCGTTGCGGAAATCGCCGATAGCGCGCGCCAGGCTGGAAAAACCGGGCAGAAACCCGCCGTCGCTCCAGTCGTGCTGGCGATGCTCGGCGGCCTGGCTCACCTGCCCGCTGCTGAACCAGCTATCGATACAGCGATCGGCAAACAGCACCCAGCCCTCATCGCCGGGATTGACCGGAAAGGTAAAAGCGAAGCCCCCGCCACGCGGAAACTTCACCGGCACGTCGGCCAGCACGGTCGGCGTGATGGCACCGCCGTTCTCATCCGTGCCGGCAATGGCCGGCTGCAGCGTCACCGTCTGCCGTTTATCATCAAAGGCGGTGACGATGGCGGGCATGGCCACGCGCAGGCGACCGGATAAATCATCCGCCGCCGCTGCCATGACCGAATCCAGCGAGGCCGTGTCCCGGCTAAGCGTGCTCATCTTTTTTCTTCCTCTTTTTCAGCTTCTTCGCCTGCTTAAACTTTCCGTTCACCAGCGTCAGCCGTGATTCCCAGCGCGAGGCGTGCGTGTCGCCGTCCGACTTCACCGCCACCACCTTGTAGTCGCCGTTGTAGTCCGCCACGATCGACTCAATGCGCACCAGCGAGCCGACGGTGATTTCGGGACGCAGCAGGCAGGACACCTCCAGGCCCCGATCGGTGGGTTTCGGGCTGCCCAGCATGCCGCTGGACTCGTTCAGCAGCGCGCCCTCGCCCGGCAGGCAGTAGTCGGGGTGCAGCACGTGCAGCTCACCGTTCTGGATCATCCAGTCCGCCCCGTGATGGTCTGCCACCTGCGTCATTACGTGCCGGGCCGGGCCGTAACAGACCTTCGCCCGCGTAAACTTCACGTCAGCCGGCAGGCCGATGTTCCCCGGCGTGATGCCGGTCATTTCTCCCGCACAGTGTGCAATCACGTCCTCATGCGTGCTGCCCGCCGCCAGCGTCACGTTCACGAAGGCGTCGCGGTACGCGGTGGCGCCGTCGTCACAGGTCAGCTCGAGGATGAAGTCGAGTCCCTCGCGGATCACCGCGGGCTTCGTTATCTGACCGGCGTACAGCACCCGGCAGTTCTCAAGCGTCCCGTAGCCGACCGCCAGCGCGACCTGCTTAAACTCCCCGCCGGTCACCTGATGGCGATGCGAGGGATTCAGGTTCCAGACGCGAATGGTGGCCCTGTTGGGCGTTTTGTCGTGGGTGTGGGTAATACTGAAGGCGACGCGGAGGTTGTTTATCTGAATGGATTCTTTACTGTTGCCAATCGTCAGAATGTACTGACGGCCATACTGCTTAATCGCTGTCATCGCTCCTGTCCATCAGATAGAGAACGCAGCGGCTGCCCATGTCATTGCCGCCGTAAGGGTTCAGTGCGTTACCGCTGCTGTCGTACAGGTACAGCCAGAACGGCAGGCGGGTGCGCTTCAGCACCGGCACGCCGCAGACCAGGGCATAGCCGCTGATAAGCGCCTGACCGGTACCGGCATCTGAAATATCCACCAGCCACTGACCACCCGGCGGTACCGGGTTATAACGCAGGCTCAGCTGATATTTTGTGTCCCCGACCGTCACCTTCAGGATCTGGTACGGATCGCTGCTGACCGCGAGTCTGTAAAGTGTTGCCATCTCTGCACCTCTGAGATTTTATTGCTGTATACCCAGCGCGGCGGCCTGCTGCTTCAGTTCCGGCGGCAGCTCCGCTTGCTGAAGCTGCTGATTACCTTTATCCACCGCTTTCGCCGCCTGTTTTACGGTGCGCCCGCCGGTTTTGCCCTGTGACGGCACCTTCAGGCCACTGGCCGTCTGCGTGGTGGTGAT
>NZ_CP082298.1 GCF_019880205.1 Pantoea alfalfae | reverse complement strand
GAGGATGACTTTCCAAAGAGTAGATCCAGATATTTATTAACAATATCTTTTGGGGCACCGTTGCCTACAATCGAACCATCATTAAGTAGTATAGCTTTATCACAATGCGTAATAATCTGTTCAGTAGCATGGGATACAAAAAGAATGGATGTACCATCATTTTTAAGTTGTTTCAATCTGGCAAAACATTTTGCCTGAAATTTAGCATCTCCAACAGCTAATGCCTCATCAACGATTAATATCTCAGGATCTATTTGCGCCTGTACAGCAAATGCAAGACGAACCATCATTCCGCTTGAATAAGTCTTCACCGGATTATTAATAAAGTGACCAATATCGGCAAAAGACAAGATATCATCTAACTTACTATCGATCTCTTCTTTAGTCAGACCTAAAAGCGCGCCGTTCAGATAAACATTTTCACGTCCGGTAAAGTCACCATTAAAACCAGCACCTAGTTCAAGTAAGGCAGCAACGCGACCTTGAATATTGACTGATCCCTGGGTAGGGGATAATGTACCTGCAATAATCTGCAATAAGGTTGATTTACCAGAGCCATTCCGTCCGACCACACCCAGCGTTTCGCCTTTAGGTAAATTAAAACTTATATCCTGAAGTGCCCAAAATTCTTCATGGTATACACGAGGTACTTTGCCTAGTTTACGTTCAATATTAGGTACGATAAATTGCTTAAGTCTTCTGACAGGACTATCGAAGACCTGATAGCATTTGCTAACATCGATTATTTCTAATGCATTGTCTTTAGATAACATCAGCAAATCCCTTACGTGTTTTCTGGAACCAGAAGTAGCTTAGCCATAATATTACTGTTGAAACACAACCATATATTAGCAATCCGTTAAAATCTGGCATTCTACCCCAGATAACAACTTCCCGAGTTTGCTCAATTATGAATGTCAATGGATTAGATAATATGATGACCTGATATTTCTGAGGTACAGAAGACAGTGGATAAAACACAGGGGAAAGGAAAAGTATTACCGTAATTAACAACGTTATAAACTGTCCTAGATCCCGAATAAATACGCCCAGCGAAGAAATCAAAAAACTCAAAGCCAGTACTAAAATCAATACGGGAATAAATACAACAGGAAGCAGCACCACAGTCCAGTGGATATAACCATTCGCAAAAGTAAATGCAAGTAATAGCACAAAAATATTGATTAACGCCTGAAAGCAAGCGGACAACAATGCTATTACCGGAAAAGAATCAAGTGGGAAAACCACTTTTTTGACATAATTAGCATTATTAAGTATTAATGTGGGTGATTTAGTCAACACTTCACCAAATATCCCATGCACAATAAGTCCCGCGAAAAGAATAATAGCAAACTGTGCTTTTGACTCATTTGCGGCAGCGTTTCCCCAGCGAGCATTAAATACTTCGGAAAAAACAAGCGTATAAACAGCCAACATAAAAACAGGGTTTATGAAAGACCAGAAAATGCCCATTACTGAGCCTTTATATCTGCTTATCACATCGCGCTTGGTCATTTCGAAAATAATATGTCTATTAATATAGGTATTCTTGCATAACGACCACAGCGAAGTATCGTGTTTAGTATTCTGCTGCAAAATTTCACCTTTTTACGAATAAATTTATCTATCGATTATAATTTCTTCAGGACAATGGCAACATATAGACCTAACGTACCTAATAAAGTCTGACGGTACATGCCTAACTTTCTGAATAAATACAGTCTTTTAAATAAATTACTATTCCTGGCCTCATTAAAGCTTTCAAGAATAAATCTATTCTCCGGGGTGATATTTACGTCTGCTTTATTCAAAGCGTAGATATTGGAATCTATCCACATCTTAAAATGCCCGTCCATAAGACCCGAAATGCGTTTAAATCTGGCCAGCCAGCCTAGATTCGAGCCAACAATATTATTAGTATGTTGCCGATAATTAATTGATGGTTTCGGATCGTAGAAAATATTACCACCTATTGCTGTAATAACTATATATATCCACCAATCGTGAGATATAATTCTTACATCTATGGGGGTTTTATTAATAATATTTCTACCTGCCCGATTTAAGATCATCGTATTGCCGCCAGCTATACTTTGGATAAGGGCATTTTTGAACGATGGCGGCTTACTGAATAGGGGAGACTCACCCAAATGATGACCATTCTCATCGACCAATGAAGTTCGTCCACAATAAACTGAAGGAACATTATGTTTATAACCAGATAAAACTGATATGCTCCTTGATAATTTGTCTGGCATCCATTCATCATCTTGATCGCTGAATGCATAATAATCAAAAGCATCACCACATTTTTCCAGCAACGATATAAAATTCCAGGCAAATCCTTTGCCTGGACCATCGATTATGACAAAACGCTCACGGCCTAACTTCTCCTGATAATATTTCAATATATCAAGAGTTCCGTCAGTTGATCCATCATCCGAAACAAATACCGTCCATTCGGTTTCAGTCTGATTTATAATTGAATCAATTTGCTGTCTTATATATTGACTGCCATTGTAAGAGCATAAAAGGACTGCGGTACGCGTTTTTTTATCCATCTCAATTGAAAGTTTCTGCGTTATTGAGCAATACGCCATCTTTATCTTTGCCAGACAAAGTCATTTCTTCAACTTCAGGCCATTCAATATTTATCTGCGGATCATTCCACAAAATGCTTCTTTCTGACTGTGGCGCATAATAATTTGTGGTTTTATAAATAAACTGTACACGATCCGAAAGTGTGATGAAACCATGAGCAAAGCCTTCTGGAATCCAGAGCTGACGGTTGTTTTCAGCGCTTAAATGTACGCCGACCCATTGTCCAAATGTTTCTGATGAACGTCTGATATCTACAGCTACATCAAATACTTCCCCTTCAACGCAGCGCACAAGTTTACCCTGGGCATGAGGGGCAAGTTGGTAATGAAGGCCTCTCAACACGCCTTTTTTGGACATTGAGTGATTGTCCTGAACAAAGTCGACATGTCGACCAACGGCATTATCAAAAATTGACTGATTGAAGCTTTCCAGGAAAAAACCACGCTCATCACCAAACACTTTTGGCTCAATGATTTTTACATCAGGAATTTTAGTATCAATAATCTTCATTATAAACGTCCTTCAACCAAAGCCATCAGATATTTGCCGTATTCATTTTTAAGATATGGCTTAGCGAGTTCCTGCAATTGCTCTTTATTAATGAAACCCATTCTGAATGCGATCTCTTCCGGGCAGGCAACTTTTAAACCCTGACGTGATTCAATCGTCTGGATAAAATTGTTCGCTTCCATCAGGCTCTGGTGCGTTCCGGTATCAAGCCACGCATGTCCACGTCCCATAATGGAAACAGAAAGTTTACCCTGCTCCATGTAAATACGGTTGATGTCGGTAATTTCAAGTTCACCACGTGGTGATGGCGCAAGATTTTTAGCCATTTCTACAACACTGTTGTCATAGAAATAAAGACCGGTCACCGCATAGTTGCTGCGTGGATGTTCAGGTTTTTCTACCAATGAAATTGCTTTGCCTTCGCTGTCGAATTCCACAACGCCATAACGCTCAGGATCGGTAACATGATAAGCAAATACGGTTGCCCCATCATCTTTCATCGATGCGGCTTCAAGTTGCTTGTAGAGGTCGTGACCATAGAAAATATTGTCGCCAAGGATGAGCGCGACTGAGTCGTCACCTATAAACTCTTCACCAATGATAAACGCCTGCGCCAGGCCATCCGGGCTTGGTTGTACTTTATACTGAATTGAGATGCCCCATTGGGAACCATCACCTAACAGGCTCTCAAAGCGCGGTGTGTCCTGCGGTGTACTAATGATCAGGATATCGTTGATTCCTGCCAGCATTAGCGTACTGAGCGGATAGTAAATCATTGGCTTGTCGTAAACCGGCAGCAACTGCTTGCTGACTGCCATCGTTACCGGATAGAGGCGTGTTCCTGAGCCACCAGCGAGAATAATGCCTTTATTCTTTTTCACAATTTCACCTTAAATGGTCAGGCCGCTATTGCGGCCTGTTTCGATTAAATAAGCGTTTCGAGCAGCATACGTTCAACGCCGACCGTCCAGTCGGGCAGGTTCAGACCAAAGGTCTGCTGAAATTTGTCTGTATTGAGTCTTGAGTTTGCAGGACGTTTAGCCGGTGTAGGGAATGCACTGGTTGGCACAGCATTGATCGTCTGCACCTGCAGTTCGACACCCTGTGCTTTCGCAAACTCTATGACTTTAGTGGCATAGGCATGCCAGGTCGTCTCACCTGCTGCAATGAGGTGATACAGGCCTGCGACATTGCTATTTTCCAGAGCCACTCTGATTGCATGAGCCGTGCAGTCAGCAATAAGCTCAGCGCCGGTAGGTGCACCAAACTGATCGTTTATTACTGACAGGGATTCCCGGTCTTTTGCCAGTTTC
>NZ_CP082297.1 GCF_019880205.1 Pantoea alfalfae | reverse complement strand
GATACCATCAGCCAACGGTTCAGGAATTGAATGGAAGCAGCAACCATACAAACGGTCGTGAAGGTATTCTGGGGGTAGTATGGAGTGAATGGGGATCGCTGACCGAATATTCCGGGTCTGGAATAAGCGATTTTGCTCACTGGTCTTCAGAAGAGTATTCAGGTAATAATTATCACTACCATTACGCAGTAAACCTCGTTAACGGGATTCCTAATGCCTATTATGGAAGCAATATTAAGACTGTATGCGTTAAATCACTTTGATTATTGCATAAGAGTAATTATCTGCATTTAGTCTAACCAGCAGGCATGTCGGTCTAGCACAGATGACTTAAAATGTAAGGATACGGGCTGCGTTTACCCGTATAGAACAGCACGGGTATCACCAGTGGCAACTTCTTATGGCCCGCCTCAAGGTGGCGCGGCATGGCAGCCACCGCATAACGCATGAGGCGAAAAGCCATGTGTTTATCGGGTGAGGACTGGTGCTCGATGAGCACGTGGACATAACCCTCACCGGCTGTGGTTTTCAGACTGTAGAGCACGTCGCTAAAGTACTGCCTCAGGTCATCCTCGACGAACGAGCCGGATTCCAGCTTTAGCATACTGAGGTCGCAGATAGCACGCAGCTCTGCGGGCAAGTGGAGTTCCATGAAATCACGGGCGACATCCGGGTGGGTCAGAAACTGCCGGAACGTGGCGTCGTGAGGAGTTGGTGTGCGGTTTTTCTTCTTCTTCTTCAGTCCCGGCTCTGAAAAATAACCGCTGTATGTTACCACAGGCAGAAAACCGTCTGTATTGATGGCGAAGAGTTATGCAATGCCTGCAGGTAGCCGTTCAGATTATTTTTAATTTTGTCGGATACACTGCTTCATCATACGATCTCTAATAATCGAAGCATAATCATTCTTCGTCGCTGCTCGCACAGCCAGATGTGTGATGGAATCATAAAACACCGTGAATACTGCTGGGAGATGTGACTATTCCTGCTGTCATTTAACATAAATTACATTTCACGCACCTATCATAATCGGTAAAATCAGACAGGGTAATAAACCCGTAATTATCGACTGCCATTGATTCCTGTCATGTCTTACGTCATATCGTCAGCTGAAGCCTGCAATGTAGAAGAGTCATTCTGTCAGCAGCACAGACAGATTTCAGTCAGGAAAAAGCAGTAATGCATCTCAGAAGCAGAGCGTTTTATCAGCTAATCATCATCGCTTTCCATCAGGATGACCATTGCACCCCGGTGAGCTTCAACCATGCGGATGTAGCGCATGACAGTCTGGGTCTGCGTCCAAGTACCTTCCTGCATGATCTGCGCAATGGATATGCCTTTTCTGGCCATATCCTGTGCGGCGCCAACGCGAGGGCTGTGGCCGCTCCAGCTGGCATAGCGCCCTTTGTTGGTTTCAAGAGCCTTCGTTTCACCCATAGCCTGCCGGGCACGACGATAAATATCTTCCAGGCAGGGTGCGCTCATGGGGACTTCCGACACCCGGGCGATACGGTTAGAACGATGGACAGGACAAAAGATAACAGCATCAGGTTCGCCAGCCAGACCCGCCGCGGTGATCCATTCGCTCAGCCGGCGGGAAGACTTCGCACTGAGGGCCTTCACAATACCACCTGACTGCAGGATGGTTTTGGTCCAGCCAACATCCAGAATGATACGCCCGTCTACAGCGCGGGAAATATCCCTGACCCTCAGACGGGAAAGCTCGCTCATACGCAGAAGGGTGCCGTAAGCAACGTGCATAAAAGCGAGGTCGCGCAACTGCTGCAAGCGCGGAGAGTGGGCCCATTCAGTATCAAGACGGTTCAGATCCGGCCGGCAGAACGGGACGGCCTGTCCTATACGCTCCCCCGACATGATCGCTGTACGGTTTATCTTCTTCCTGGCGCGCACGACGTCCGACGCAATCGTTGGCGGCACCAGTCCGGCGTTACGGTGTAACATTGACATAAGCGCCGCGTGCACCGAAATGGTTGAAGTTGAACGGCCAATGTCCTGCAGGTGAAACAGGTAGTCCTGCATGTCATCCGGCGACATAGGCAGAAAGGTCCGGCTGTTTTTCTGCGACCAGCGCCAGCAGATCCGCATCACGCTCAGGAGCTGACGCCATGTGTTAGGCGAAAAGGCTTCGCGGTGCCGGACAAACGCGGCCAGCTTCGCAGTAAGATCGTCACCGGCGCTACCGCTGAGGGCTACGCCGGTAAAACCGGAGATATCGTTCATATTTGCTCAGTTTTCACCCATTAACCAGGAGGCAGCGCTACGTGAATTCTGACGGGTACTAACCCCTGCTTCTCTGTCAGAATTCACGTAGCGATGCTGGGTTTTTAACCGGCTGTCCGCAGATGTCTCTCCGCAGCACGCCGTCCGGTGCGTAGCCTTATCGAATAGTGGCCGGGAAGCTCAGGATCCGGTCTCGATCCGCATGATACCGCGTTTTTAGTTCCTTGTCTGGACTTATATAAACATAATTATATAAGTCCAGACAAAACGACTTTATCAAAGGTTGTGATGGGAGCGAGCATGACCTACTCATTTATTATATAAATAATAATCCCGAAGAGCCGATAGTGACTTTATCGCTCAAGGATTTTTACTATAAAATGGCAATTTAGCTTTATTGTTTTTCATCAATTAACTAGCGAATTATTGCGCCAGTCAATTTTTTTAACCTGAAAAATAGAAAGGATTGAGAATGTTTGATCAAATTCTCACTGCAATAAATATTCGTCAGGAATTTCCAGATGCAACTGGTTATTAATTCATTAAAAAAAGATATATTCTTAATTCAGAATGAAATACCCAAGGATTTAAGCGAAGAAGCTTTAGAAATAATTGAACAGTTAAGTTTCCTTTATTTTCGCATAGACAATTTAACTACCAGCGCTCAGAAAAAATACGAGTTTTAATGTCAGGTTCATATGAATACCTTCCTCGCTTAATTTATCATCGCCGTGATGTTGATGTCGGTTTTGTGGTAATTCCCAATTTAAAATATATTTGAATTAATGAATTTTTCCCAAATGACTCTGTCATTATACAATTCTACAATCCAGATAAAAATTCAACGTTGATCAAGTGTTTATTAAAGAAAAAACCATAACACCGAACATGAAAAAACTGGCATATGCAAAGCGCCATCCAGATCTTGCCAAAATGAGATTTACAGCCTCATTATTAATTCTTACTTTATTATTTTTAACTATTTTCTCAATATTTCTTGGCGCACATACTTACTTTACACGCTCAGAATATGAGGAAAAAATGAGCGAATTTACTGAGAGCTCGAATATGTGAAAATATGAATTATTCGAGAACTCGGCGGACAAAGAAAAAGAACTTTAGCGTCGATTTCTTCAATTGGGAGAAGCCGGGAGTACTACACTGCTCATCAATTTAGTTCTTACATTTGCAGAACTCAAGCTTAAGGATACTGTTGTTCTGTGTGTGCCAACAAAACCCCGTTACAAATTCTAAACCTCTGAATTTCAAAACATCCATGATTATAGTAATAAGCTGCAATCAATTGCATTATTGATGTGCAGGTGACTGTATCGCGCAACATAGGGTGCGCGTCCGTGCACTTAATTTAACATTATAAGTATTATCCGATAATAACCCAAGCCGGAAAATACCGTCTCTTTTATAATGCCTTCAAGAGCCTGTATTTTTTAAAGCAACGTCCTTGTTATAATATTTTCAGCTTATCATTTTCATTGAAACCTGAGTCACTGCTATCATAACGGCATATGATGTAACAGCGCATATCCAGTACGCGATCGTATTATACCTCGTGAATGGGTATAAAAACCGCACTAGTGAAATCGCACCTAATGAAACTGAAAAGAAAAATATAACTGCAAGGTAGAAAGCCGCGATAAACCAGCCGAAATCCTTCAGTACACCTTTGAAAGTAAACATCATCACTGTGACATAAAATGCTGACAGCGCAAGCCCACTCAGGAAATCATAAAAATGTATATAGGTTATATTTTCATCTCTGTGTGGCAAACTAAGAAAGTCATCTATCGAATTATTGTCAATCTTGATTATAAGATAATTAATAAAGGGTAAAAATATTACCACACATATTGTGATATTAAGAAAAGCGACTAGGAGTTTATTTTTTCATCCAAGCTTTCACCGTTTAAATAACCCTTTATTAAGTAAAGGTCCAGATATGCGAAAACTGCCAGACAGATAAATGAGGGAAGACATTAAAAAACCAGCCGTACTTTGTTTAGTTGCTTCACGGGTAATCCTAGGTTGAAAAATAAAAAATTCAGTTACGTCCAGCCCTGAAAAAAACCGGCATGATGTATTCTAAATTTTTCCATGATCATTTCATTGTCCGGGATCGGTAATAATTTTCGATGCTAATATGGTCGCGATTATTATCGTTCGAAAAAATAATTTTTTGTCAGCAACAGCGGCCTTTTCGTACGTCCCTTCTGCCAGATTTTAGCTCCCTTTTCGCAACTTGTGCTTGCCAAGCATATTACATGACGGTTTATGCACCTCCTCACACCGGCCAGGCCTCAGATGTAATTACAGGCATGAGCATGTATATATCACGGCCAGCCCAAGGACACTGCCTAGAGTGCTTGGTATGCCCCCTGCCCCGCCCGGTTTCCGCTCTTCCTTTTTACCGTCATAGGATTACACGGCGACCGCAGCCCGGATCAGAGGTAAATACCCCGCTGCTTATTCCAGGCTGATCAGGTTATTCTTCATATTCGGGAGAAAAGCCGGAAACAGATCCAGATCGGATTCTCTCCGTATCGATTTATTCCCGTAGTTTTCACTGGACAGACTAGGGAAAATACGTTCCACACCGCCAGGCAACGGAGTTTGAAAGTTTGGGCACTTTGCCCCGCGAACTGCCACAGAATTCACACAGCGACGTTATCGGTCATAATATGACCACCTCGGATGCTGCGCGCTACTTTGACTATGAAAGCGCCGAGGCGCTGCGGAGCTTGGCCGCTTCCTACGGCACCGACATGCCGCGCTACTTGATGGCGCCCGAGGTGGCCGTGCTGCTATCAAAGGTGACCGCTCTCCGCAGACGCCTGTTCATCAATGCGCTGTGGAACATTGGCGGCTAGCTGAACGAAATTCTGCCGATGGCCAGAGAGGATTTCGTGCTGGACGATCCGCTGACCGGCGCGCCGCTTTCGTCATCGGTCATGGTGCTGCGAACGCTTAAGCAGCGGAAGCTGGAAGAGGCCGCGCGCAGCCGCAGCCGCCAGCGCGGCCGGCCGAAGAAAGAAGAACAGCTGGCCGAACGGGAAACGGAAGCAGAAATACGTGACAACCCGCCGCGCGCGGTGCCGCTTACCGATCCGGGATTTGTGCAGCGGCTCAGGGAGTGTTTTGCGACGGCAGGCCTGCCTGCGGATGCCCGGCTCTGGGACATTTAGAGTGAGGACATGGCGCGCAGCTGGATAAGGCAGGCGGTGGCGGCGGCTGCGCGTGACGGAGTGACGTTTTCCATCCGGCCAGTGAAGCCTAAGACGTTCCGGGATTCGTTTGCGATGCATCTCGTGCAGCATCAGGTGCCGCAGAAGGTCATTCGGACCCTGATGGGCCATAAGGACGCAAAGTCTACCGAGTGGTATACGCGGGTGTTTGTGCTGGACGTCACCCGCCAGCTCGGGGTGAGGTTCTCCATGGATCCACAGGAGGCAAGCCGGCTGCTGCCCCGCTGATCTTCTCCTCTGTAAAACTTACGGTGTGAATGAGTTGAGAAAGCTTTCGGTAAAAACCAGATGCGCCCCCGGGTGCGCGAGCAGACTATGTAGAGTTTGTTGCGGGTAGCGGGTGGCAACTCATTTAACCGCCGGGCTGTGAGCAGCGTCCAGTGTTTTGCACCCAAGACAATACAGACGTCAGTAAAATGAGCGAGTCCTTTACTGGCACCCCGGTTCAGGGAATAACAACCCTACCAATGATGTTCCTGGTAAAAGAGTTTTATGACTTCATCATCTGCGTGAAGCGTCGCCGCCTCATTCTGGCAGGTAATCAACTCAATTCGCGTCTCATCCTTACGGTTTGACTCAATCCTGATGCCGGGATGCTCGCTGATAAAACTGCACACCGACGGCAAGCCGCGCCAGGTTTTGCTGAAGGTATGCCTATCGGGTCCTGATTTGTTGTAACGCAATTGATTTCAGCAACCGGGAAAAGCTATCCAGGTCCTGACATACTCCAGCCTCATTAACAAGACAGCGGAGGATACGGGAAGCGTGATTAATCAATATGCCTGCTGTCTGTAAAGCGTTCAAAAAATGATGTAACGACTGAAGGCAGGGATTAGAATTTTGTGGCGCACAGCAGGTTCTGTATCAGGTGACGCGGAGGGAATGAATAAACATCCAAGATGGGGAGAACACTAAATCAGCACAGTTGAGTCAGACACACCATCTTTCCTGTTGAGGCTCGCAGATAATTGCTGTTTTAAAAACGAGTTCTGTTACGCTAGGACCCCGTTCTTTCATCATGCTTAAGGCTGGTCAGCTTTGATAGCTCTATTGCTTTAACCAGAACCGGCCCTTTCAGCTGCTGACAATTAAAGGAAATGTTATTCCGGGAATTTCAAACTGAAATTTTAATTTTTTATAATATAAAACATAAGGTTAAATCATTTTTTTTGCGGGAAACCCCTATTGAATTTCCCGCAACCAGCAGTGAGTTAAGCGCCTTTTTCTTTCACAACCATACGCTCAATGACACTTCTGACAGCGGCATCAAGTTCAGCCTGACAGGCTGCAGAAAGGCGCGAGAATTCGTAGGTAACCACCCGTTTATCCGAGTCCGTTTTCTTTCTCGCAAATTGCTTTTTATCAGCAAATTCAGCCAGTTTTTCAGTCACGACTTTTTTGCCGGTCGACCCTTTTTTTGGCTCTGCTCTTTCAGCACGAAAATAACTGATTATCTTTGTCTTATAGGTGGGATCAGCCCTGTCGTGATGCACATCACTTTCGATACGTGCACGGACGCGGCAAGTTAACTCCTCCGTGCTGATGCCTCTCATCCGGGCTCTCTCAGTCACCTCAAGCAGAATCTGATAGTCACTGATGGAGAGTTCACTGGCCGAAGGAAACACTGCAATGATCTCTTCAGGAACTGTAGCCGCCTGAAACGCCCGAGTGACTTTAGCCGCAGAAAGACCTTCTGCGGCGGCAATATCTGACTGATTCATATCAGCAGGATACATCAGCTTTAATCGTTTCCCGAGTTCACGCAGCGTATGCTCTCTGGCAGTCTGAATGTCAGCAGCCAGCTGTCTGGCATCAGAAAGAGATAACGCATCACGCGTCACCAGCACTTCAAAGGCGGTACCGTTGTAAAGGCAGGCCGCCCGACGGCGTGAACCATCAAGAATCTCTGTACGTCCGTCTACCTCCCTGCCAATAGCGGGAAAGAACTGCTGCAGTCTGATGGTACGGGAAATATCACTGACCGATTCGCGCGTCAGAAAGGCCTGATCACGGCCATTAACGGCTGCGTCTACAAAAGTCTGTGCTTCAATATCATCATGCAGAAACTTTGTCATAACAAAACGGGCCTGAGCTCCAGACTTCAGGGTGAACACCCGCTCGCTGTCAGACTCACTCATCATTTTCGAAAAACTTGAGTTACCCAGCTGCCGGCCCAGTTTCACCATTTCTTTCTTCATTTCACACCCCTGATGAACTCAATCCTTTTAAATACAGCCTGAGTAAAACGTTCTGCTTCTCGTTTTGCCTTTTTCAGCGCCTCAGCACTGCCCGGATAAGAACCGGGATCGGCGCTGATGATGGTATCAAAGCTCTCTCCACAACGTTCAAAGCCATCCAGCCGTGGCAGTGCCGCATCAAGAATGTAAGACGTAAATACATCACGGGCCAGACCATGCGTCATCTCATGGTCACGTTTTGAGGTCATTTTCGACATAAAGCCGATATTCCCTTTAATACGCGGTGTAATTCCCTCTTCCTCAAGCTGCTCAATCATTTCAGGCAGTCGGGTGAGATATTTCAGAGTGGAGTGAAAATCCACCTGTGCCGGCGGCGTGGGTGTGAGCAGTAAATCGCTTGCCGCGAGAGCATTCAGCATGAAGGCATCAAGGTGAGGACCAGTATCAATAAAGATAAAATCATAATCCCCGCCAACACGGTCAATGATAGTGCGGCGCAGAACCTCTGAGGGTAACTTGTCCGGCAGGTGTTCTCTGACGAGATCATTCCACTGACTGGCAATGAAACCATCGTCTATGGAGGCGGGGATCACATCCACACCAGGGATGATTGTGGGTTTGATAATATCTTCACGGAGCTGCTCAGCGTCAAGATCGTTAAGCATTGCCTGTGCAGCCGTCTCCATTATGGAGCCAATGCTGTTTTGCTGGCTGAGAAACATGGTGCTGGAGGCCTGGGGATCAAGGTCAACCACAAGGACACGAAGATCATGCTGCAGAAGGTCCTGATGAACACGTAATCCATGTGCAAGCGTCACCGTACTCACGGTTTTCGAAACGCCTCCCTTCAGATTCACAACAAAGATTACAAAAGGGCCTTCCCCGACGTGCAAATCACGGTATTTTGGTACTTTGCGGTGAGCGTAAATATCAACAACGTCTTTGATTGTCAGCGCATAGTGTCGGGTATTACCGGCGTCTTTTCTGCCGAAGACATGCCCCTGCGCTTCCATTTCATCGATCGCCTGCTCAACTGCACGTCGGCTGAGTTTAGGCAGGTTCGCCACAGAGTTACGTGTGAATGTCTGGTAGTACTGATCCAGGCCAAACTCATTTCTTCTGAGAGATATATCGTCGCTCATACTGCGCAACATTGCGCTTGCCCTGCGCGCGGTCTCGTCCACGCCACCATAATGACTTTTCATTTAGCTGTTCCATTGTCAATTTTTATGTTGATTGTACATGCCAAAAATGTCTGAGCAAGATTTTTCGAAAAGACATTAATTTATTGTACATGAGCAAAAGATATTGCTCACAGCATCACGTCTTTTCTGGCACAGTGATGTCTTTTTAGTAAAGAAATCACAGTCTCAGCATTAGAAAATGCACTTAAATTACTATAAATTTTACCCACACATTAATACACTCAAGTATATGTTTTTAATGTGCTTTATTGATTTATTTCAGGCTGAAATTCCCTTTCACTCAGTGAAAATCAGCAATGTTTTTCAGTTACTCTGCAGGTGATGCCTGTACAGTTTTAGAAGTTTCGAAGGTAATTTATGCGTGCTTCAATAAATTTGGCAGAGGCACAACTTTAATTAAAACTGAGTACGGTCATTTCGACTAAGAGGATGAAAAATATCCTCTACTCAATCTTTTAGACAATAAATATCTGTCATAGGATACTTATAACCCAGAGAATCTAGAACTAAGCAATAGATCGTGTGTGCTGGCGGGATGGAGTTATCCTGAAAGAGAGTGTGTGCTGGCGGGTATTAAAAGGGACACGACTTAGACATGTGTGCTGGCAATTCTACTTATAGGCAGTCCCTTTAAAGCTATCTATACGGGCGATAGGCGGCAGCTGCCTGGCGAAGTGAATGCAATTTTACTTTGAAGAAGCAAAGATATGTACACAGATAGGCTATTTTCTTCATTTTGGATGCAGAAATGTGTGTTGGAGGGATACCAACTCAGGTAAAACTAAAAATGTGTTCTGGCTGGTTAAGCCCATTTGAAAGTCACGATCATGTGTGCTGGCGGGAAAATGAGCCTTGAGCACTCCAAAAAAATGTGTGCTGGCAGGATGGGCTTTACTGAATGACTCATAATTATGTGTGTTAGCGGGAGAACGATGTGTGCTGGAGGGAATCAGTTGTACTTAAAATACCCGATAGTGTGTGCTGACGGGCTGCTGTTCAGAGTCAGAGCACTTAATACATGCCTGGCAGGTTTCCGGAACAATACATTGCCTGAACATGTGCTCTGGCGGGATAGCATAATTGCTATGCTGAAGTGGAGGGCTGTCTAAGGCTCCCGATAGCACACATTCAGATGTCAGCCGGTTTCAGTTTTGGATTTCGCTTATGAATAATAACGAAATTTTCCCGCGCTTTACGGACCAGTGAGAATTCCAGGTAACCAATCTTTTGTAACTGCTCAAGCGCTTTTTTGATTGTGCGGTTCTGTTCGCTTACAGAACTGCTGAGAGAGAGACGTTCACGTAAACGTGAAAAGCTTACCGGAATAGGATTAGTTGGAAGGCTTTCAATAAAAGTGTAGATAGCTTGAGCCGCTTCCTTTTTGGGAAGTGCTTTGATTGCATGTTGCTGAAGAAGGACTCTGTAATCCAGCTGAAATAGTTCCCAGAGTTTTTCATCCGCTTCAAGCTGGACGATATCTTTTTCAGCATCAAAGTAGCCTGTTTTCAAAAGCCCTGTCTGATAACTTCCCTTAGCATCACGTCCACGTTTGAAAGAGATTGATTTATTACGTAATTTCCCCAAAGACTCATGGATCGAAAGGCGCAGCCTGCCGTCTATACGTTTAGCAGAAAAGCCACACCCTTTAGCAAACTCGGTGAATTTGAGTTCAATTTTATTCGATGTCAGTCCGTATCGGCTAAAAGCATAGATAACTCCGATCCACACTTTAAAGTCGCTATCCATATCGAGTCGCGGACCTGAAATATTGATATGATCGTAACCTTCAGCCCGGGCAATTTCTAGCTGTGAAAACAATTCCGAAGCATCAACAATATTGTTTTCACCCTGTGATTTCGTGGGTTTAGGAACAAAAACACCAAGACGCATCAGTGCCACTGGCTGAACAGTATTGTTAGAATTAACTGTGAGCTGTTTATCTTTACTGACCATGTCACTATAAAGCGCATCGCCAATGAATGACTTATCTGTCATATAGTTATCTCAATTCTGCGTCACAGGATCTTCCTGTTAATAAAAATGGCTTCTATCCCAACAGCACACACATTACATCCCAACAGCACACATTACCAGCCCGCCAGCACACACGAATTTCCCGTCAGGACACATGTTTACCCCGCCACCACACATGATAAAAGTACTTCAGGCCTTATGTGACAGGGCCTGAGAGATAGCGGGATCTTTAAGGTACTATAAGGATCTAAATTGGTAAGTTATTGGATCGAGCCTGTGCAAGTGTGGATAAATGATCTTCTTTGCTAACGCGCCTGCGGCTTGTTCAACTGACGGCGCACACACAAAAAATTTGTGTGTGCGCCGTCAGTTAACGGTAAAATCTTGCTGCTACGCCACGCAGTCTCTCATTTAACGAGTTTCCATACTTGTGCCCGAACACGATCGAACAACTTCCCTACTTTTAATTCAGCCTTTCGATGATCGTATGCTAAAGTAATGGCGAACTCTTCTTTCGAGTCACTTTTGTATTTCAGGTGCTCATATACAGTCTCCAGCGTATCTATCGAACGACAACGTCTGAATCGCATCAACCAATCTGTTTTTGTCAATCTTCCCCTATCCCAGCTCTGACCTGCAGGCGGGCTTTCACAGGACTGCACCACTCTGGTACTCATCATAATATTTTATACGCCCAAGTGCCGGTCTGCCGACATGTCTCTCTACGAATTTACCAATTTGCTCGTAGCAAAAGCGCTTAAAAACATATCAAAACAGGGTGTCTCGTAAGAGTTGTGGTTGATGAAAAATTTCACGGCCGCTGGTTAATGAGTAACGGACTGACCGGTTCGGGTGTTCCGGTCAGAAAAGATACACAGTAAAGTATTATACATAACGAATTTATTGTTATAGAAAACAATAGTGAGCAGAAGGGATCGTTTAATTACACATCATCAGATGAAAAACGTAATGCCGAGTATGCGCTGGTTATCAAAGACAATTCATTCCTGAGTCAGCAATATCAGAATGAATTTAACCGCCTCTGGGCCGAGTCATCGTCGGGACAGTGCAATTATTCATGATCGACATGGGAAATATAATCTGCTTAACGGACTGTATATGACAAAGAAAAAAGTTTATCCGGTTCACTTTACTGGTCAGCGGGGCCAGCAGGAGGCCTCTGAGGCTTTCCAGCAGAATGAAACATCCACCTGGGAGCGCTGGCTTAAGCACTCCCGGGATACCGAACGCTGCTGGTTATCTTCATACGCCTTCACGGGTAATGAACATAAACCTGACTGCCGGTTTTATTCAGGGTGGTCTGATGAACGCCAGGCGGAGATTTATCTGGGGGACACGGTCCGTGCTGCAGCGGATGGCACCATTGTGGTCCGACTACCCACAGGCCTCCAGAAAAAGGCCCCTTCCGATGTAAAACCGGCTGAAAACGTCTCAGCTGATGAACCGGTGAAACGCAAACGGCGGCCCTCGATGAGCCTGCTGGAGCTTCTGCACCTGCTGTGGGAGCAGTCTGGTATCAATGTATGGCACCCCGTCGATAAAAAGAAACGCACCCCTGGCGGGGTGAGCTGGCGCCTGCAGCATACGGCTGCCCGGATTCGTATTGGTCGCGTGCCGCTGGAAGAATCCCTGCTGCTCATGGCCATGAAAGATACGCCGCAGGTTATCGCTAACCGGGAACACATGAGAGCGGCCAAAAAGAACAAACGGCGACTCATCGTCGTTTCTGTGCTGGCTGGAGTCAAGCCGGTGAGGCACGGCTGAAAACTATGCTGCCACTGGGGCTGTTTTCTGGCTTTCCTGATCTGGTTATGCCTGATGACGTTCGTCACCGCCTGGAGCGTAGCTTTTGTCGCGAACTCGGCGACTGGCGCAGGGGAATGAAAGTAGTGATTATCGCTGAAACAGAACCGCCGGAAACATCGTTCAGGCAAATAGACGGGCGTAAATGGCCGTCCAGCTGCATTACCGTGATCGATATAGCGCTGATGACGGTCAGCCCACGCTTTATTCCGCTGGATTCAGGTTATGAGGGGGCTGTGGCAGCAAAAACGCCGTTTTATCAAGCCTCTGCGCTATGACAGTGAAGAAGATGTTTTTACGGATTTTGTGCTCAAAGACTTTTCTGGCGTGGATGCGCTTCCGATGGAAATGTTCGGCATGAGCTCTCTAGAGTACCTGCAGCGCAGGCAGGTAAAAACTTCTCACTATGAGGCGGAATGTGGGCCCGGGCGTTGGTGGTACTGGGATGTTGCTGCGAAGTCAGACATCCCTGCATTTCCTTGCGTCTGACAGTAGTGTCTTCTAACTGTAGGGAGATATGGCTGAAGTACCGTATCTGCTTATCCTGTGCCTGACAGGTTGTCAGGCCTGTACGCGGAAGGTATTATTTAAGAAGCGTCAGGACGATAAATGAAGCTGAACCTGCAGGAGCTGGCAGTGGACATAACTGAAGAACTAAATAACAACTGTGGCCATCCTGTATGGGCGTAATGTCCTGACTACCCGCACCAAACCGCGCGATGCTCTCGAGGGAACGTCCTATGCCTCACGGGCAGCGCGCAGAGTGTTTCCTAAAGCCAAGTTTCCCTTCAGCATTAAGCTCCCGTCAATTGTAGGGGGGTATCCGCCCCGCAACGCCCGTATTCTCTTTACGCTTAAGCTCAGCACCTTTGTTGGACGGGCTATACCTGTCGTAGGCTGGGTGATTCTGGCCAGAGACGTTGCCGATATCAGTTTCAATTCGGTCAGACTTTACAATGCCATCGCCCGCGGGGAGGATAAGTTATGGTAGATGACACCCAGGCACGCGTGATGGCACTCATTGAGCCGTGGAACGGCAGATCCGTGCTGACGTTCCGGAAAAAATCACTCACGCCAGAGATGTCGCTCAATCTGGACATGAAGCTGGACCCGCAGGATGCTGCGGAATGCCTTCAGAATGTCTTTGATGCGTTTACAATGGATTTTGATCAGGTGAATTTCAGCCACTATTATCCAAAAAAACCGCGCGAGGCCATCCCTCTGACTATCGGAATGCTGATTGAGTCGGCCCGTGCCAGGCAATGGTGTTATCACTGATAAGGTCCAGCGAGCCGCCGCCGAGTGCGAACGCAGATGCATTAATGGCCGCGCTGAACATCATTAACCGCTCGGGGAAGGGTAAAGTGTGGTTTGTGGTTCAGGGAGAACGCAACAGTGTCTTGCAGATGAAGCGTGAAATGAAAAGTTGAGAATATTGAAGGTTTAGTTTCTATATAGGCAGTATAAAATTATGCTTATAGCAATAACCTCTAGGATCAACATGATGCCATTGAAATTCATTCGTGCAAGCCAGTTATTGGATCGCTCTCTTTCATCAGCTTCCCTGATGGCTATATGGTTATCATCATTCATAGATCACTCTCCAAAAGCAATTTTTAACTCTTTCGAATGTTGTATGCCCAGCCTGTTTTAGTATTGCATAACTGAGCTTGATATACTTAAAAATGATAATTCTGTCACCATGCTATACAATGAGGTTTAAAGATATACTGCTGATTAATCGAAGTTGCAGTGTGACGTAAAAATATCAAAAGGACTATGAAACATTGTCAGCCATTTCAGGTCTAACTTCACGCCAGTTTCAATCTGCATTATGTACCGCTTTACAAGATCCTGCAGAAGACCTGGCAACTAATCATCTGACAGCTGCCAGCCAGTTTTTACACACTCTCCACACCGTCCGCAAAATCACCCCTTCTGCCGGGTAGTTATTTAACCATTCGTTATAAAAATAAAAGTTATTGCCAGCCCGGTAAACAGGATTGCAAATATCTTTGTCCTGTTTGCCTATGTCTCTTTAACGAATATGTATTTCTTAAGGTCTCTATCCTGCTGGGATTGTTCAGCCTGGGATGGGTCATCAAGCCATAGTCTGTCTTTGAGATGTGACTGCAGGTCCTTTATATGACGCGTAATAAAAAAAAGATAACCCCAAAAAATCAAGGCTATTATAATAGGTATCAGTACGCGTATAATTTCTAAAATTGTTGTGGCCTGATTCACATTTTACCTTTGGAGTTTTTTAATTCATAAAGGAAATAATAACATCGCTGTTGCTATCAACAAGATTACAATTGAATCCTCTTACAGTATAGCCCGAATGTCATCAGTTCATTATTTTATCTCCCATGCCCAGCTTATATAAATACTGAATATAGTATTATCAACTTCCCTACACCTGCTGTCTATGATAGTGATTATCATATGATGTAAACCGTGATAACTGGTCGCTTCAGAAATATCAGCATGCCACTGGCCTGCGTAAAAATTCATTAATCTGTCTTTTTTTACTTCTTTTAACGCTGAATTTCTTTGAGCCTCAGGACCAGTAGTCCTCTTAACAGCCTTGACCGTGTATGGCTGACCTGAAGGAGGATTAAATATCACATGAAAGTTTAGCGATATTCTTTTATCGAGGCTTTCAGAATATGGGCAATAAAAATGTTTTTCAACATTATTTGCGGTCGTAGTCACATTGATTGGCGTGACTGTCTTTTGGGGCTAACTATCAGATTAGTCTATTATTTATATTTAGCTGGTTAGTTTATGGGGCACGTATGGGCATAGTCTGTCAGCTTCTGATTAAGTAATGCTACCTGCTCACCGCAGCGAACGCCACCATGACCGTATGGTAAAGAGAAGAAAGCGCAGGCATTCTAGACGATGAAGACAAAGCCAGCCTTATCGCGTGGACTAAATACGGCAAAGCGCTACGCAAGCTGAATCTCAGCGGCGTCAGCGATGAGGCGGGATATAGCGCGATAACTTGGCCGGAGTGCCATAAAAAAGCCGCCGCACACTTGCTGATGTCTGCATGCGTGCAGCGGCTATAGCATCGCTCAGAGCAAGGACGAGATGGAACTCAATAATATTATCAGAGGTGGTAAAGCATGGGCGTTTACTTCAGCAGCAGCAGCTGTGCCAGCGTCATATTTTTGATTTCGTTTTAGACATGACTCTATAACCTTGCTTTTCCATCCAGCCGCGAACACGCTCGACTGTAGCGACAATTGCATCGGCAGGTAGTTGCTCGGTCTAGCTAATCTGATTGGTTTTTCTGTCAAAGTGGATTAGAAGAGAGTGGCCATCACCTTGGATGATTTCGCGTGATTCGGAGCGGTGTAGTTCGGCTTCCATGCGATCAAACTCGGCAATGTAGGTTTCTTTGAAAGCAGCGGTCTTTTTGCCAGTGAAGCCCATGACCAGGAAGACGAAGCCGTTTTTTGTGATTTCGTAGTATTTCGATTCTCTGCTGGCTCCGTTACATATTCCTACATGTTGGACTTGAGCCGAAAAGTTGGCCGATGTAAAACCTGAAGAGCATTTTAAGGATTGGATTTTAGCGAGTACGTGTTTAAGCTGCTTATTAAAAAATGAGGCTACTGCAATGGAAGTAGTGACAGCTCGGCCTTCGTGGATGGTTATCTCTGAATTTAAGCTGTGGATCATATCTGACATGGCATTGCCCTTACTGTTTTTTCGAAGTTTCCACTAAGTCGCAGTGGTGTCGGTAGGTTCGAAACGGCAGTAAGACCGCGGACTTATTCCCCTTGCGGGTGTTGTATTAGTCGCCCTCCCGACATTGATCGGGGCATGAACGCGCAATGCGCCCACAAAATGACAGGCATAAAAAATCCAACACTAACGGGGTTGGTTCAACCGCTTACTGGACGTTTAGACGCCTCGCTGGCGTCAGTGGGACGGAAGAGTCAACAGGTGCACGGTAAGCTTATGAAGCCTTGTCCAAAAGGCCACTTCGTTACTTTGATATTTTCAGAAATGGATAGACGAAAGAGGCCCATAAAAGCGCTTGAGTTTAATCCTTAATGGGAGGTGTTTCTTAATTTCCACCCACAAGACTTTTTTCTTTTGATCAAGCCAGTTGGAGCCGTTATCGTAGATTTGAATGGTTGAGGTTTCAGAGTGCGCTGATTTTCTTATCACTGGCGGTATGACCGCTTCAATGTTGCAAATAGAGTATTCTCTGAGTGTCTTCCATCTATTCGCTACCATCCGGACTGGATAAAGAAACTCGGTAAGCTTTATTGCAGCGCTATGATTGACTATATAACCATGCGAGCGATAGGCTTCGAGCACATCGTATATATAGCGGCCTTGATTTAAATTAAAATTTTGGTTTTCAATGTATTTGGATATTTCGGTAAGTAAGGTCACGGTAGGGCAGGAAATATTTATTTATTCAATTTGCGACATAACCTCCACCGTCCTGTAATCAATGAGCGCGTCATCCTCCAAGATCAATGCCATCGGTATACCCTCAGAGGCTATTCTTTTGCAGATGTTGATATGGCTGAGCGCACAGCCTACTTCACCACAACTAAGCGCGTAGTTCAGCGGCATTGTTTCTTTCATTATTTCTGTATATGAGAGCTGGGAGCCGTCAACAGCTTCGACTATTTCATAGTCAAGATTAAGGAGAGATAGCTGTTGTTCCATAGAAGCCCGACGTTCTGGAGACCGCGAAAGATTAATGACGAATATCTTCATCACAGATAGTCCTTTATGTGGTTCAAAGGGAGAAAGAAAAGAAGGCTGCCAACGTAACGCCTCTGAATCGTTGGCAGCCACTGAGGCAAGGTCAGCACGAGGATCATCAGGAATTGCCTCAAAGCGTCACACAACATCACGAAACAGCATACAAACTCAAAAAAAACGCCCGGGATAATGGGCGTCATCGAATACCGATGCAATTAGCATAGAGTTTATATATTTTTTTCGTGAGGTCGCACTCACGAAAGCAATTATGCGATGATTAAAAGCAATATTAGTTAAACGGAAATTTCTCATGTATGGGATTTATTGATTTTAATCAACTTTGTTGCTGTTGATGACATTAGTGCAAAAAAACGTCAGAATTAACGCAATTTCTTAGTGACGTTTTAATTCGGTTGACTACTGGTGTTATTTAATACGGATATGTTTAAGTTAAATGAAAAAGACATATTCTTGTTCGCGTCCGGCGTTATAGCCTATTGCGTGTTCATATGGTTTTTCTTCGCTTGGTACGCGGATTACTGCTTCTCGTAAGGTGATGGTGTGAAAAGAATTCCAACAAAAGTATTGCTGGCCGGATGGTTTGGCCTTTACGTAATGGTCATGTATTTTATCTATTACCAGATCTCAAATCTGCCCTGGTGATTTAATCTGAGGGCAGCATGCGATTTTTAAGGTATAAGCGCCAGTGCTCAATCCTGGTGCCATCAGGCAACACGCAGTACCCGGTTTTACCGAACAGCCGTTTTTCATAAGACAGCGTGCCGCCCTGGAGATGACAGTAACGATCGGCTGAACTTTGCTGCACAGGGGCGGAACTGCAGGCAGTCAGCATACCCAGACAGGCTGTCACGGTTAACCACTTCATGTTTTTGCCTCGATTTATCAGGAGTATCGCACAGTTAAATCAATTGTTGCGCAGTGACTTTCTCACCAGCCGCGTACCATTACGGGTCAGTTTCAGCTCATCAGGTGAAACAGTATTTCTCCCCATGATTTTAACTATCGCCTTCTCTTCCACACTCCCTTCAGATATCAGCTGGCGGATGTTAGCGACCAGACCTTTGTTATTAACAGGCCCAAATTCCCGGCAGATTTCTGGTTCACTCATCGTCCGCGGATAAATACGATAAAGATATTCGAGAATACCCCACTGGGATTTGTCAGAAAAACTGGTTTTCATTGCCCCTCCATGTGAAATCACTTTTTTGCGGATTTTAAATCATTTGAAAGCAACAGTTAGTCAATGACGCGCAGTGAGCAGGTGAGCTTTGATCATTGGCGTTGCAGGAATGTGATGAATGGATTAGTTCTGAGAGAGCTATTATCAGGAATCGAACCCGCATCATCAGCCTGGGAAGCTGAAGTAATGCCAATATACGATGGCCGCTTTATGGTGCCGATTACTGGAATTGAACTGGTGACCTGCTGATTACGAATCAGTTGCTCTGCCATCTGAGCTAAATCGGCATAGTGGCCCCTGCTGGATTTGAACCAGAGACCGGGCGATTGTGAGTCGCACGCTCTGACCGCTGAGCTAAGGGGCCGGATGCTGCGGTCAGAGCGTGCCTCCCGGTAGGCCGGTAAAGCCAGACCGACCTGCTTCCTATTCTGCACTTTCAGCTTAAGCCCCGCCGCACAGGGGGATTCACCGCAGCGAGGGAAGCATAATGTGGGACGCTTCAACAATCTTTCAACACACCATAAATAAAAAGCCCGCCACTCATGAAAGAGGCGGGTTATATAGCAGAGAATACCTGCCGAATAAACATCGCTGGAGCATAACTGCTTTGCGAAAGCAGCCACAAGCTAAGCGTAGCGGTAGATCCAAAGACAGCAAGTTCCGGACAAAAAAGCCTGCAGAGGCAGGCAAGTCAATCAGGGGAAATATCAACGTACCGCAACGCCGAACCTGGGCATTGCTTACGCACAGTACCACCGTAAAGCAGGCACGGAAAATGAGAATTTTGCATAAAGGAAAAACGCCGCAGCGAACGAGGTGAGGGGCTGATACAGATGGCCTGCGCACAGGCCATAAGCAGATTGGGGTTCTACGCCGGAACCGCCGAAATTTCCGTTACCTCAGTTTCGCCCCGGCAACCAGTGCATCCAGGTCGATAATTTCATTGCTGCTCTGGAAGGTATAATGCTCGTTCAGCAAAATATGCTGCCAGGCCACCGGTGATATCCGGGTCAGAGCCTCAATGCCCTTGTCGTTGCCTTCTGCTTCCAGTCGTTCCAGTAATCGCGACAGGATCGCGGAGTTGTAATAAACGATCGTGTTGCAGATCAACCGCCCGCACTGATTACTGATGTCTGTTTCAATGTCGTTCTTCCCGATTAACTCTTTCTTTCCGCCGACTTTGGCGACGGCGGTACGGAGCTGGTGATAAGATTCAATCCGGTTCTGGGAGCGGCGGATATTGCGTTCCAGCTGCGGATCGCGCAGATACTTCAGCGTGTAAATACTGCGAATCAGCCGGTCATATTCAAATACCGACTGTCTTGTCGGATTAGCCGTTGTATATGTGCACAATTTGCATATCAACTTTCCCTGCGTCATTTCCTTCAGCCCCAGCGTGGCGACGATGCGCTCGAGATTGCTTTTTTCACAGGCAATAAGGTCCAGGTCAATCTGTCCGGCAGGCTGAATCAGGCACTTCTTATATGTCGAGAGCTCTCTAGTGCAGTACAGCTCCGGCAACTGCCTATTTAGGTCGGTAAAATGAGGTTCAAATCGAAGTCCAAACCAGTGCAGGATCGCAAAATTGGCCTTGTTGATGCTGTGCTTTTCACCGGTAATGGCCGTGGGCTTCACGGCTGAAGTGTTACGGTACCAGATATCAAAGACCTGGTGACCTTCGTAGCCGTTTGTGCCAATCATGTATCGTTGATTGGGATGTGGTTACACAGCAGCGTGTAAGCCACCATGCCTTTACCGCGACCAAAATATTTACGTGAATACCGGGCTTTCACTGTCGGACGCTCAACACCAAATTTCTGCCCGTCAACGGAGGCATAAAGGGTCTCCGGATCAAACGAATAGAGCGGGAAAATTGGCAGTGACTCTATGGCATCCGTAATGCAGTCATTGCCCATGAGCAATGACGCCAGACGAAGGTACTGTTCGAACGTGGTCTCCAGCACATGGAACGGAATATCGCTGGTTCGTGCCATGACATGATTGCCATGGTTCATCGCCTGAGCAACGATGACCGCCATCAGGCTGTCTGCATCCGCCTCTTTTTTGGCATAACGGGGTTTGTAGTGGCTTCATGGCGGGGAGGAACCGGCACTGTTCGTTAACAAAGCGGAAAACGTAAGTCACATCACAGGTTTCAGGTCCAGCAGCACCGGCTAGCCCGGCAAGTAAAATACCCGCCAGCGCTCATAAATGCACATGACCCACGGTTAGATCAGCATCACGTGCTGAAACCACAGCGCAATCACCATCAGGCTGAAAGCGGTTGCTGCAGTCAGCAGCCAGAACCGGCGCGTTACTGACATCTTTTTTAAAAAACCAGGCATAGCATTCACTGATTTGACAGGCCGCCGCAGTCAGGCAGCGGCCCTTCACTTAACTGACCACCTGCGTGTGCGAGAAGGCAATGGCCTCAATCTCAATCTTTGCGTCCCTGGGCAGTCGCGCCATCTCTACGCATGAGCGGGCAGGGAATGGGGCTCCATGGCGGGTAAAATAGGCTTCATATGTTGCATTCACGGCCGCAAAATCGTTCAGATCCTTTACAAAAACCGTTGTTTTAACAATGTCGCCCACCTTCAGGCCTTCGGCCTCAATAATAGCTCTGACGTTTTCCAGTGACTGATATGCCTGGACCTCAATGGCCTCTGATATCAGTCCTGTATCGGGATCAACCGGCAGCTGACCTGAAGTGAATATCATGCTCCCGGTATTCACACCCTGAACGTAAGGACCAATGGCCGCCGGCGCCGCCGGCGCATTTTGAGTATTGATAATATCCATTTAAATGTCTCTCTTCCTGGTTACATAAAGTGGTTTAGCAGAGCCAGTGAACCCACACCGCTGATGACCACCCATATCAGGCCGAACCGGAAGCTGACCAGGGTGCAGATAATCGCGGCGATAACTTTGGGGTTATGCAGGTCAAATTCCATGCGGGAGTTCATGTCCAGAATCTGGACGGTGATGATGGCGGGCAGCACCGTGACCGGCACAAAGCGCAGCGTCTTTCTGACGCGCTCGTTCATATGCAGCCGACCGGCAATACCGGTAAAGGAAACCCGGATGAGAAATGTCACCGCCGCCATGCCAAGCGTCAGCGCGGCAAAGTAGCCGTTATTCATGTGTGACCCCCCCGACGGCAGATGCAGTGATGTTGTGGTGTTCCTTCCGTTCTTCAGTCAGGTCCACGGCGAGGCCTGCCAGTATGCCCAGCAGAGAGGCGATGACGATACCCAGAGAACACGGCAGGATAACCAGCAGCACGCCTGACATGGAGGCAACCAGCGCGGCTACCGTGCAGGCCTGACTTTTTACCTGAGGTACCACGATGGCGATGAAGGCGGCCACCATGGCAAAGTCCAGCCCGTACTTCTGTATGTCCGGGAAAGAAGAACCGATGACGGCCCCCATAAAGTCGGCCAGCACCCAGAATCCCCAGAACGTCAGCATGACGGTGAAGTAAAAGAGATATTTATTTTCTTTATTTCCCTCCATCTCTTTAATGGTGGTGGCGTACACCTCATCCGTAAGGGCGTATGACATAAAGCATTTTCTGAAAAAAGACGCCTCACGCACCTTACCGGCCAGTGAAGCACTATAGAGAACGTGACGCAGATTAATGATAAAAGTGGTGAAGATAATTACGCCCAGACTGGCGCCGGCTTTCAGCATATTCAGTGCCAGCATCTGAGCAGACCCTGCGATGACGATGCAGGACCAGACCGTGCTCTGCCAGATGCTCATGCCAGCACTGACGCTCAGTGCGCCCACAATAAAGGAAAAGGGGAAGTCTCCGATACAGAGCGGCATAACCGCGCTGACACCCCTGCAGATGGTGGTTTTCTTGTCCATAAAAGCCTCCGGAACCTGTTAGGAGACGGTCCGTAAACCGGCTCTGTGTTGTCAGAAAGCGATCAGCTGTGCGCCAGCGCGTCCTTTTCCGTCATGATGTGGATAATTTCTTTGTCGGTTGCGGGCATGGCGTTAACGACCAGCCGGCTGAGGTTATCGATGGTTTGTTCAGCATCAGCACCAATGATGCCGTCACTGCTGCCGACCCGTATACCCTGCCTGGCCATCAGCACGGCTCTGAACGCTCCCGAGGTCGCGGTTGAAACTTTCATGGCGCAGCTGCCCGAAGCGCCGTCGCAGATAATTCCGCTAACGTCGCTGACCATGTTGATAATGGCGGACTCAACGACGGCCAGGTCCCGGGTGAACAGCCACGCCATGCCGGCTGCGGCACCCATGGCCGCCGTCGAGGCGGCGCACAGGGCCGACAACCGTGTGTAGCGGGCGTGCACGGAGATGGCGACCAGGTGCGACAGCGTCAGAGCCCTTGCCAGTGCCTCGCGGCCTGCCTTCAGCTCCCGGGCCAGCACGACAACAGGTAAAGTTGCCGCTATGCCCTGATTGCCGGAGCCGAAATTAGACATGGCCGTGACCGGCGCCCCCCCCATCCGGGCATCCGATGCCGCCACCGTCTCCATCTGTATGCGGTAGAGCAGGTCGTCGCTCATCAGCCCCTGACTGACCGCCGCTGAAAGCGTGCCGGCAATGTTCAGTCCGTACCTGCCATTCATGCCCGCCTCAGACAGCGCGCCGTTGAGGCGGGCGGCGTCAAGCATGAACTCAATATCGTTCAGGGGAACGCCGGTAATGAAGTCAAACGCATCGCGGACAGAAAACTGAGGCAGCGGTGCCGCCGTGGCTTTGGCTTCAGCGCGGCTGGCGGTCGTTACCGGCTGGCCATTGACGTACAGTTCCGTAATGCAGGTGTGCCCGCCCTGAACCACTATCCGGCAGCAGTTATTTTCCCCGCTGACTGTCAGATCAACATGAATGAAGTCCGGGACGGCGCGCGCCGTGATGCTGACCCGGCCCTGGTTTACCAGCGTCTGCGCCCGTACAACCTGGTCAGGTGTCAGCCCGCGCAGCGCCTCCAGCCCCTGTTCCGGACTGGCCCCGTAAACCCCGACAGCGGCTGCCATCGCGATGCCTGAGGCGTGAGTGCCGGGAATAGTGACGGCCATGGCGTTCTTGTAAAGGTTCTCAGAAACGAACCCCGTTACCCGGTTGCAGGGCTCATTCAGGTATCTGCAGGCCGTCGCGGCGGCAAACGCTATCGCAACCGGTTCTGTGCAACCCAGGGCGGGCCTGACCTCCTGCCTCAGCCAGTCCAGAAATACGTCATTATTTACGTTGGTCATATCAGCCTCTCAGAAAACTAACTCTCAGGAGGTATGATAGTCAGGGGGCGGGAGAAATAATTTCCAAAAACCATTGTTATTTTGTGGTTATATAGAAAATATTTCTTTTTAGCTTTTTGTGATTCGGGGTTGTGTGCATACTTTTAAATTTATTATGTATTTGTATTTATTCTAATTTTTACTTTAAATGCTCTTTTTTAATTTAAAACTGTGACAGAGGTAGCATCCATGAAAAGAGAAATTTATTCTCCTTCGCTGGAAATGGTATTCATTCTCAGCCTGTTTCGCAGTTATTCCATACAGCTGATATGAATTTTCAGTCTCCGGTGGCGGTTTCCGCAGAGCAGCTCATCACTGAACTGCAGGATAAGCAGCACGCCGTCATAAGGTGCGCCACCTGCGCGGCTGAAAAGCTCCTGCAGCCGCATTCACCGTGCCACAACGCTACACCACCTGCCTGGCCGGACCCCCGGTCGTAAAGTAAATAGTTCCGGAATGAACAGGTATCCGGGTTTATCCCGGCTGGAAGTACGGTTACAATTACCATGCTGAGTTATGGGGAGGACAGACTGCAGTGACGCTGACACAAAAATCCGGCCATCTGGCCTGGTGCGCCCTGACCGCGCTTGCCCTTGCCCGCCAGGACGGCGCCGTATGTTCTGCCACTCAGGAAAATCTCTTTCTGACCCGCTGGCTGGCGACCGCCCTGAAGCAGCGCCGCTTTCCCCGTGAGGTGGCACCCGACATCGAATGGCTGCTGAAACAGGGGCGGCAGTATGGCGTGGGCGCCAAGCTTGCCGGCAAGCTGGACTACCTCTGGCGCTCTTGCACCGGCGCGCTGTCTGAACAGAACGACCTGTTCCGGCTGACCTATGCCCTGGAAACCGCGAAGGACATGCACTGGGCATACCGGCTGCTCAGTGACCGGGAGTGGTCGGGACGCCATGCCGCGGCACTGAACCCTGAGGTAAATGGTATCTACGTGTCCCGGACCAGCCTGGATGCAGCGTTTGACGACAGCGGCTGGCAGGTCAGCCCGCTGATGGCGCGCCTGACCGGGCGGGTGAAGGGGCTGGAAACGCTGTTTAACCGCTGTGGATGGCAGATGACCGGTGACAGTCCGTCCGGCCTTTATGCGCTGACGGCAGAAAATTACCATTTAACAGAAACATAGATAAAATCAGTACAGCAACTGCTCTCTTTGACTGACCGGAATAACGGCGTTTACTGACTACAGTGGATGTCTGACGCAAAGGAGTGAAAGATGGAGCGTGAAGCAATACTGCAGGTGCTCAACGCGAACCCGGACAACTGCATCCGGGCCTTTCACCGCGGGCACCCGGGCTGTTCCGGGTATACTGAGGGCGCATCTGATAAGGCGCTACACAACAGTTCTAATGAGCGGGCAGCAACCGCTTTGACATGATAAAAGTACTGTGAGGAGGCCGCGAGTCTATTTCTGCTCATTAAATGGCCGGAGCGCGCTTGCTACATCTGACCGGTGATTTGAAAATAAAAATCCTTATGGTGTCTGTCTGGTTATCCGAAGCGTGCGAATGTGAGAGTGCAAGAAGGGTTGTTCCATTGAAAATGGCATGCCTGCTTTAGCCCGTCTTGTCAGATTTATTCCAATGAGTATCAGCCTCCTTGGCAATGTACTTTGCTGAATGACGCTTAAGCCCGGCCAGATTTCATCACCAGATGGTCATAGCCTTTGCGGCGATAATTCAGCACCGAGATGCCCCAGGAAATTACAAAAATCCCCACAGCCACGTAACCCACACTGCCCATATTGTCGTTAAGCTGGCCGATCCCCGTCCACAGTCCGCCTTGCATATCCAGCTTATCCGCTATCAGCCCGAGCGCTTCCAGCCCGCCGATAAACAGAGCGATGATCACACTGGTGGCGGTAATCGTGATGTTGTAATAGAGCTTACGCACCGGTTTATCAAATGCCCATCCGTACGCGCCGACCATAACAAAATTATCCAGCAAATCGACCAGCGCCATGCCGCAGGCAAACAGGACCGGAAACACCAGAATGCTCCACACTGACATACCAGAAGAAGCACCCGCTGCAGACAGACCCAGCAGGCTGATTTCGGTGGCAGTATCAAAACCCAGCCCGAATAAAAAACCCACCAGATACATCTGCCAGCTTCTGTTGACCAGATTAAATGCGAAATGAAAAAGCCTGCTCATTACGCCACCGTGTACCGCGAGCAGAACATCCTGCGACACATCGGTGTTGCCCTGTTTTACCTGCTGGAAACGGCGGTAAACATCGCGCAGGATCAGCGCATTCAGTAGCGCCATCAGCAGCAGAAACAGGGCCGAAATCAGCGTGCCCATTGACCGGCCAAAATCATGTAATCCGCCAATTTTATCGCCAAAAACCAGCGATGTGGCGGCAATAGCCACACAGGCCAGTACTACGATGGTCGAATGCCCGAGTGAGAAAAAAGCGCCGACGGCAACCGGACGCTGTCCCTGCTGCATTAATTTGCGTGTCACGTTATCAATAGCAGCAATGTGATCGGCGTCGACAGCGTGGCGCAGACCATAGCCATAAGCCAGCAGTGAGGCCGCCATCAGCGCTGCGCTATGATGGAAGACTATCAGCGCCCAGCCCCAGGCCGCTAAATTAGCTGCGATCAATCCGCATAACAGCCAGCCGGCACGGCGGTGAGTGTGAAAAAAATCACGGTTTATCATGATAATCCTTATGCGTTAATGAAAAGCCCGGATGCTGAAGGCGGGCACAGGCGATAACCGCCTGGCCGAGCGCCAGCCCGCCATCGCCAGCCGGCACCTTTTGGGGCATCAGGACCTGAAGAGGGGCTAAATAGTGAGGCAGAAGCTGTCGCAGTAGCCGGTTGTGCAGTACGCCACCGCCCAGCGCGACGGTGGTGATGCCGTGGCTTCGCGCCTGATGACGTGCGAGGGCGGCAAAGCCCTGCGCCAGCGCATCATGAAAGGCAAACGCCCGCTCGGCGGGTGCGGCCTGCCAGTTAAGCCATTGCCGCCAGAACGTTGCGAGATCTAACAGGATTTGCTTACCGGTGTGGAGCAAAGGCAGGGTGACCGGATGCAACGCACCCTGCGCGCTGCGCGCCAGCGTCTCCAGACGACAGGCGGCTTCGCCTTCCCAGCTCAGACTTGCGGGTGCGCAATGAAGGGCCGCGGCGACGGCATCAAATAAGCGCCCGCAGGACGAGGCCCGTGGCGCATTGATTCCGGCGCTAATCGCCTTTGAAAGCGGCAACCACGAATGCGATAACACAGTGTCCGCTTCAGGGCGCGTCTGCCAGTCCGGCACAAACGCCTGCCAGTGCGCCAGTAAGTTACGCCAGGGTTGCCGTGCGGCACGGTCACCGCCCGGCAAGGCGACGGCAGGGAGCCCGCCTGCATGCTCACAGTGCAGGTAATCCACCAGCAAACACTCCCCGCCCCATAACGCCCCATCGTCACCATAGCCGAGTCCATCCAGCGCCAGTCCGACCACTCTCCCGCCGTCCAGCGGCCAATCATGTTCTGCCAGACAGGCGGCGAGATGCGCATGATGGTGAAACACCGCCATCCTGTTGATTGTCGGGCGTTGCGGCTGACAGTAGCTGACGGTGTCAGGATGCGCATCACAGACCCTTATCTCCGGTGTACAGTCATAGAGCTGCTGAAAATGTGCAATGGCCTGTTGCTGCTGGCTGGCAATATCGCTGCGGGTGAGGGAGCCAAAATGCGGACTGAGAATGGCCTGACTGCCGCGAAGCAGGCAGAAGGTGTTTTTGCATTCACCGCCCAGCGCCAGCAGGGGGTACGGGCTGTCAAATCCGGCGGGCAGAGTAAGGGCATCAGGCACGTAACCGCGCGACCGGCGCAGCATTTCGCTGCCATGCTCCGTTACCCGCAGCAGTGAATCATCAGCGCGCTGCACAATGTCGCGATTATGCAACAGCCAGAGGTCGGCGATATCCTTAAGTTGATCGCGCCCCGTCTCATTGGTCAGTGCGGGCGCACAGCCGTTTGCATTGCCGGAGGTCATTACCAGTGGGGTCTGACAGGCCTGCATCAGTAAATGGTGCAGAGGCGTAAACGGCAGCATCAGCCCGATTTCATCCAGGTCCGGTGCAACCGCCGCACACAGTGGTGACCGCGGATTTTTCGCAGTCAGCACAATAGGTGCGGCTGGCGATTGCAGCCTCTCGCGCAGTCTGCCTTGCGCGTGGATATCGCTGCACTGCGCCAGCCAACTGATGTCCGGCAGCATCACAGCCAGCGGCTTAGTCGGACGCTGTTTGCGTTGACGCAGACGCAGCACTGCCGCCTGCTGTGTAGCATCACAGGCCAGATGGAAGCCGCCCAGCCCCTTAATGGCAACGATTTTTCCTGCCTGGATCGCCATCGCCGCCTGTGCCACTGCTGCCTCGTCCTGCGCCAAAACGTCGCCATGGTGTAATGTCGCGCTGACGCAAGGGCCGCAGTGTGGACAGGCGATCGGCTGGGCGTGAAAGCGCCGGTCGGTCGGGTTGTGATACTCCCGCTCGCAGGCCGGACATAGCCTGAACTGCGCCATGCTGGTCAGCGCGCGGTCGTAAGGCATGGCACGGATCAGCGTAAAACGCGGCCCGCAGTGGGTACAATTGGTAAAGGCATAGTTAAACCGGCGGTCGGTTGGTCGGGCCATATCCTGCAGGCAGGCCGGGCAGGTTGCCGCGTCAGGAACCACCTGGGTATTCATCCGGCTGTGACGGCTATCAGCGATAGTGAAATTTTGCGGCGCTGTCTGCCAGACGAAATCATCGACATTCAGGCTGTCAATATGCGCCAGCGGCGGGCAGTCACGCCGTAACTGTTCTGTCAGCGCGTCGACGCTGACGGGTTTAAGTAGCCTGATTTCTACGCCTGCGCTGTCATTGCTGACCTCACCACGCAGCTGCAGCTGGTGTGCCAGCTGCCAGATAAATGGCCGGAAACCGACCCCCTGGACTTTGCCGTAAATGCGGATACGTATGCCGGAAACAGACATGACTCTCTCATTTCCTTACGATTCGGGCGGCAACCCGGCAGCCACTGTGACCCCGAACCACTGATGAGTATCAGCTCTTCGGGATCGCGTTGTGCGCTACTGTGCTGCGACGCGAACATGATGATAAGTACGCGTCAGGACGCCCTGGTGAAATTAAATCCCGCTTGCGGGGATCAGGTCTTCAGCGGCGCTGCGCAGGCGGGCTTTCATGTCGCTGTAAGTCTGATGTGCGTAACTTTCAGCCCAGCGTTGATCGGCGATCGGTTCGACTTTCACTGCGCAGTATTTGGTTTCAGGCGTTTTAGAGATAGGGTCGAGGTTATCCTGCGTTAGTTCATTGCAGGCGCCGATCCACCACTGATAGGTCATGTAAACCGCACCGGCATTAATACGTTCGTTGTAGTTGACGCGTGAGATGACTTTGCCACGGCGTGAGGCTACCCAGACCAGTTGCTGGTCACTGATAGTCAGCGCCTGTGCATCGCTCGGATTCATCTGCACGAAGCCAGGTTCGTCAGCCAGCGTTTGCAATGCTGCACAGTTGCCTGTCATGGAGCGACAGGAGTAGTGGCCGACTTCGCGTACGGTACACAGCACCAGCGGATAGCTGTCGTCCGGCAACTCAGCCGGCGCGCGCCACGGCGCGGCAAATAGCTGACCTTTACCGGTTGGAGTATCGAAGTGGTTATTGGCATACAGGTAGGGCGTGCCTGCGCTGTCAAGCGTGGTGCATGGCCACTGAACGTGGCCCAGCTCACCCATTTTTTCATAGGTCGCGCCATAGAACAGCGGGCATAAGCTGCGCATTTCATCCCAGATTTGTTGATTATCGCGGTAATGCATCGGATAACCCATCTGCGTCGCCAGCAGGCTGATGATCTCCCAGTCGCGTTTGACGTTACAGGTCGGTTCGATGGCCTTCTCAAAGCGCTGAAAGCCACGGTCGGCGCAGGAGAAGACGCCACCATGTTCACCCCATGACGTGGCCGGTAAAATAACATCCGCCTGTTCCGCGGTTTTGGTCATGAAAATGTCCTGTACAACCACAAAGTCCAGCGCGGCAAAGCCTTTGCGCACCAGACCCAAATCCGCCTCGGTCTGAAGCGGATCTTCGCCCATTATGTAATAGGCTTTAACCTTGCCTTCGAGCGCCAGATGCGGAATTTCGGTGATGCGGTAACCGATGTCGGTATCCATCTGATTGACGTCAATCCCCCAGGCATCGGCGAATTTCGCCCGCACGTTCGGGTCGGTAACCGACTGATAGCCGGGGAATTCATTCGGCAGCACACCCATGTCACAGGCACCCTGCACGTTATTTTGCCCGCGCACCGGGCCGACGCCGACGTTGGCCCGGCCGAGGTTGCCTGTCAGCAAGGCCAGCCCCGCCAGGCCTTTTACCACGTCAACGGCCTGGCCAAACTGAGTCACGCCCATGCCCCACATGATGGTGGCTGAAGGCGCTGCGGCGTAGGTGCGCATCGCCTGACGGATTTGCTGTGCGGACACGCCGGTCTGTTCCGCTACCGCTTCCGGGGCGTAATCCGCGACATTTTTACGGTATTCCTCAAAGCCTTCGGTGTATTTCGCTACATAGTCGTGGTCATACAGATCTTCTTCGATCAGCACATGCGCAAAAGCATTTACCAGCGCCATATTACAGCCGTTTTTGATTTGCAGATGCTGATCGGCAATACGGGCGGTTTCAATGCGGCGTGGGTCGCAGACAATGATTTTCGCGCCTTTCTCTTTAGCCTTGATCACCCGGCGTGCGACGATCGGATGGGAATCTGCGCAGTTATAGCCGATCACCAGCAGACATTTTGAGTTCTCGATATCGCCGATAGAATTACTCATCGCGCCGTTGCCAAGCGTCGCCTGTAAACCCGCCACGGACGGGCCGTGGCACACCCTGGCGCAGCAGTCGACGTTGTTAGTGCCAATCACCGCTCGGGCAAATTTTTGCATGACATAGTTAGTTTCATTGCCGGTTCCGCGCGAGGAACCCGTGGTCATGATGGCGCGCGGACCGTGTTTCTGTTTGATCTCCGTCAGGCGCTGTGCGGTGTAGCGAATGGCTTCATCCCAGCTGACGGCTTCGAACTTTCCGCCTTTGTGACGGCGGATCAGCGGCTGTGTCAGGCGCGGGGTCAGCAGTTTGGTATCATTGAGAAAATCCCAGCCATAATAGCCTTTCAGACACAGTTCGCCCTGATTGGTAACGCCATTCGCCGCTTCGGCGCGAATAATTTTTCCGTTATCCACCACCAGATTCAATTTACATCCAGCGCCGCAGTAGGGGCAGACAGTCGTGACTTTTTTCATTGGAAGGTTTCCTTAATCCGGGGTTAAAACAGCAGCGGAGAAGTGTTGTCGAGCGCCGCGCGGCGACGTTTTTCTGCGTTCATCTCCTGTAACTGGTTACGATCGATAGCGAACAGGGCGTTGGTCGGGCAGATGGCCAGACAGGCCGGGCCTTCAGTCCGGCCATGGCACAGATCACATTTGTGCGCTTCGGCTTTATCCGAAGTAGCCGCCATCGCGGCGCCGTTCTGGCGGAAAATCGGTTTTGTCACCACTTCCATTGCGCCGTACGGGCAGGCAACCACGCAGGTTTTACACCCGATGCAGCGTTCCTGCAGCACCTGCACATGGTCGGCTGAGCGAAGAATGGCACCATTGGGGCAGACGTTGGCACAGGGTGCATCTTCACACTGGCGACACATCACCGGGGTACTGAGGTTGACGCCTTTTATCACGTGCAGACGCGGTGCGAATGTCGCGGCGCTGAGCAGCGAGATGTCCTGCGAGTCGTTATGCGCCATCACGCAGGCAATTTCACAGGTACGGCAGCCGATGCATTTTTTGGGATCGGCGATGATGAACCGGTTCATGAGTAATTAGTCCCTAAGCTATTGGTTTTAGCTACTGGCTATACATAAAGCGTGCCAGCTCGTGTATTTAATATTTTTCTATTAGATTCATTGGTTTAATTTGAAAGGTTGCGCCGCTGACGAAATTTTTCACTAATGTCATCTTTGCGTCGTCACCGTATCGTCAGTTATGTCGAAAGACTGAAAGGAGCGATCCCAGGACCAGTTTCAAGTCGTGGTAACAGCTGATGCAGGCGGCTGATCGCCTGTTCCACAGCGGTACTCATCGGGTAATAAAACGCGACGACGTCGGGCTGAATACCGACAAAGGTGATCTGCGGGATGTCCTCGCGCAGTTGCTGCATGAGAAAGGTCAGCGGCAGATTGTGGGTAGTCATCATGAACATGTCGGCGATATCTTTCTCGGCAATAATGCGCATTTCGCCGGGCGCCAGCCCCATATCGGTAGCATCAGCAATCACCAGATGTTGTGGATGCAGTTCGCGCAAATAGCCGATGTCGTTTTCAGGTGCCGCGCCGCCGTCCACCACCGTCCAGCCGGGAAGTGGTTTTTCCGCGCACAGTTCGGCCAGACGCGGACCGGCACCGTCGTCGCCCATCATGCTGTTGCCCACGCACAACAGCGCGTAGCGGGGAAGGTTCTCAGGGTAATCAGGCATCGTACCTCCTGACCATCAGGTACATGGCGGGGTCATTTTCAATTTGCGCCAGCAGGGCGATAAGCTGTTCGCTCCATCCTTGCTGTTGCACCGTCATTTGCGGGCTTGCATCGCGCAACGCCAGTGCCAGCAAATGCGTGTGGCTGCTGTCGATAGTAATCTCGCCAAATCGCTGAACACCCGCCAGTTTGCGGCGGGCTTCGCTGCTTTCGGGCAGACAGTCGATCCAGTGCAGATAGCCATCGAACGGGCATTCGAGTCGCGATTGCAGACAGTCGATCACCCCGAGGTGATGGCCGATAGCCAGGCTGTAATAAATCACTTCCTGCACTTTCTGCGCTTTCTGCGAGCAGCGTTTCTGGGCGCTTTTTTCATCAACAAACTTGCTGCTCAATGAATAGAAAATCACTTTGTTTTTGTCAGGCGCATGACCAGCATAGGACTGATGGCGCGCGTAGCGCTGGTCGTTAACGGAAGTCATCACAGACGCACCTCGCCATGCAGCACCTGATGATAGATATGTTGCAGATTGCCGATGATTTCGCTCAGGCGCAGGTCACCCTGTTCAGCCAGATAGGCCGATACACGTTGTTCTACCGGCTGTAAACCGGGCGCAGCGACGATTTCCATAAACTGATCGGCAATCTGGCGGCCATAGCGGTAACCGGCCATGCGGCGCGCTTCGCGATCCAGCAGCACGCGTAACGGTTGCGGCAGGTCGGGATGCAATAAAGTAGCCGGTTCTGCGGCAGCTTCGTCATGCTGCTGCCCTTTGATTTTTTGATCCAGCAAACCCAGCGCCATTGCAAATCCATAAATGGTCGCCGCCGGTGTCGGCGGGCAGCCGGGGATATATACGTCCACCGGCACGATTTTGTCGGTGCCGCCCCAGACGCAATAAAGGTCGTGGAAAATGCCGCCGCTGTTGCCGCATGCGCCGTAAGAAATACAGATTTTCGGATCTGGTGCCGAATCCCAGGCGCGCAAAGCGGGCATACGCATTGCGCGGGTGACCGCACCGGTGAACAGCAAAATGTCAGCATGGCGCGGCGATGGGACGACTTTGATACCGAAGCGTTCAGCGTCAAACAGGGGTGAAATGGCGGCAAAAATCTCAATCTCACAGCCGTTACAGCCACCGCAGTCCACACGATAAACGTAGGCGGAACGGCGGATGCTGTTCAGCAGGGTGGATTTCAGTCTGGTGATACTTTCATCCAGTGTAACAGGCACCGGCAGACCCTTTTCGTCACGCGGCGCAATCGGATTATGACTCATCAGCGAACCTCCGTAGTCATATGGCGGCCAATATCGATGCGGTCGCTGGGAGAAAGACCGTGCATTTTTTTGCACGCCGGACAGGTTTCATACTGCACACGGCGATCGCTGATCTGACGGTCGCTCAGCGCGGCGCTTTCCTGTAACAGGCTGAGCGCAAAGTCGATTTCCTTTTGCACGGCGTAAGGTTTACCGCATTCCCGGCAAGGGCAGACCGGGAAATCAGCGGTCTCAAACAGGTCTTCTTTGCACCAGACCGCCAGCTCGAACGCCTGCGACAATGTGATCGCCGCCGTCGGGCAGACTTCCTCACACCGGGCGCAGAAAATGCAGCGCCCTAAAAACAGCTGCCAGCGGATCGTTTCGCCGTCTTCTGCCGTGGACATGGTCAGCGCGTTGGAAGGGCAGGCATTGGCGCAGGCGCCGCAGGCGATACACTGCTGCGCGGTGTATTGCGGCTTACCACGAAAATTGGGGGCTAAATCCATCGGCTCGAACGGATAACCCACCGTTGCCGTGCCGGTTTTGAGCACTTTTTTGATCAGTTTCAGCATGATTTGAGCGGCTCCTTAAAGCGGCGAATTTTTGCGTTCGATGCCGTAACGTTCGATCTCTTTGTAAGGCACGACGATGGACGTTTTCTTGCGCACATCAACCACCGTCATGCGGTCGGTGCAGGAATAGCAAGGATCGAGACTGCCGATAATCAGCGGGGCGTCGGAAACGGTATTGCCGCGCAGCATGTAGCGCAGCGTGGGCCAGTTGGCGTAAGTCGCGGCGCGGCAGCGCCAGCGGAAAAGCTTCTGGTTATCCCCTGTCATGCTCCAGTGAATGTCGTCACCGCGTGGCGCTTCGGCGAAACCCAGGGCAAAACGGTGCGGAATATAGTTAAAACCTTCAACCGCCAGCGGACCGCCGGGCAGGCTTTGCAGGCCGTACTCGATCATATTCAGCGCATTAAACACTTCGTGAATGCGCACTTTCAGACGGGAATAAACGTCGTTACCGGTTTCGCTGAACAGTTCAAACGGCAGTCTGGCGTAACCGGCATAGGGATGATCCTGTCGCATATCACGGCGGTGACCGCTGCCGCGCACCATCGGACCGACGTTGCTGAAATCGCGCGCCACCTGAGGATCCAGAATGCCGACGCCGATGCTGCGCTGTTCCGTATTTGGCGTGCTGAGCAGAATATCCACCAGCTCGTTCAGGTCGCGACGCATAACGCTCGCCAGCGCAAGGGTGGCAATCATATCGTCTTTTAATATGTCGCGACGGATGCCGCCGATCAGGTTCATCCCGTAGGTTTTGCGCGCACCGGTCAGGATTTCCGCCATTTTCATCGACTGTTCGCGGATGCGGAAAAACTGCATGAAACCGGAATCAAATCCGACAAAGTGACAGGCCAGTCCGAGGTTTAGCAGATGGCTGTGCAGGCGTTCCACTTCCAGCAAAATGGAGCGGATCATCTGGGCACGTTCCGGCACTAAAATCCCCATGGCGTTTTCGACCGACGAGGTATAAGCCACGCTATGCGTGAAACCGCAAATGCCGCACACGCGGTCAGACAAAAACGTTACTTCGTTATAGCCCATGCGGGTTTCGGCCAGTTTTTCCATGCCGCGATGCACATAGAACAACCGATAATCGGCGTCGATAATGTCTTCGCCATCAACGAACAGACGAAAGTGACCCGGTTCGTCAGAAGTGACGTGCAGCGGACCAATTGGCACGATTTTGCTGCCTTCTTTGGCCTCAGAAATAAACGGATAGGTTTCTTCATCCGTGGTCGGTGCCGGGCGCTGACGGTAATCCATTGCATCTTTACGCAGCGGATAGAGATCGTCCGGCCAGTCATCCGGCAGCACCAGACGGCGTTCGTCCGGCAATCCGATCGGGCGCAGGCCGTACATATCCCGCACTTCACGTTCGCCCCAGACCGCCGCCGGTACGCGCGGCGTCACAGACGGGAATTCCAGTGAAATCGGATCGACTTCTGCGCGCACGGTGATCCAGCACTTCATGCCTTTTTCCATCGACAGCACGTAATAGAGCGCGTAATTACCACACAGCGTGCGTTCATCATTGCCGAACAACACGGAAAGCCAGCCACCCTGTTGGTAATAAAGCCATTCGACCACTTCCGGCAGCCAGTTCAGACGGATGGTTACGGTCGCCTGTGTGTCGGTCTGCCATTCACTGCCCAGAATCGCCGACGGAAACTGTTTTTCCAGCGCGGCCAGATACGCGTTGCCGACCGGGTTTTGATTTAATGCGGGATTGAACTCACTCATTGCAAAGCCTCTTCCCGCTGTGGCGGGATTAGAAAAAGGTCAGGTCAGCCAGCGACCAGCCAGGAAACCAGCGCCAGAAACGCCAGTCCGAAGCCCGCCCACGTGGTGCGGGAGGTTTTAAGAAAGCGCAGACGCGCGACGCTGTTCTCGATAAGCGCGACCATAAACACGGCGATCAGCAGTTTCAGCAGACAGACCACAACGGCAGTCAGCAACGCCAGCGGTGCCAGGTTTTCCACCAACCCGAACGGGAAGAACAGGCCGAGGAACAGCTGCAACACCACCAGCTGTTTCAGGCTGATGCCGATTTTCAGCACGCCCAGCGCCGCGCCGGAGTATTCGGTCAGCGGGCCTTCCTGTAACTCCTGCTCGGCTTCAGCCATATCAAACGGCAGCTTGCCCATTTCGATATAGGTGGCGAACGCACAAGCCAGACCGGCCAGCGTCAGAGTTAAGGAAGAGGACAGCGGCCAGTGCAGAACGCGGGCGGCAATCGCACCAAGTGACGTGGAACCGGCGACCAGCGCCGCCATCCACAGACCGAGCAGCAGAATCGGCTCCACCAGAACACCGAGAACGGCTTCGCGGCTGGCGCCAATGCCGGTGAAAGTGCTGCCGGTGTCGAGTCCGGCGATGGCAAACACAAAACGCACCACGGCAAAAAGATAAATCACGGTGATCAGGTCACCCGCCGCGCCCATCGGTGACATCAGCGTCACCATTGGCAGGGCGGTGGCGATGACCAGTAAACCGCCAGTCAACAGATACGGCATACTGCGAAACGCCATGCCTGCTGCTGCGGGCGCGACGCTCTGACGCTGAAGCAATTTGGCGATGTCACGGTATTCCTGTAATACGCCGGGACCGCGCCGGTTGTGCATTCGCGCACGCATCACGCGGCTGAAACCGGCAAACAAAGGAGCGACAGCCAGCAATGTCACCGCCTGAATTAGCGCCAGCGGCCACAGCGAACCGGCCAGCAGGGAAGGAAAGTTCATAGTCAGTTCCTCAGGCAAAAGCCACGACCAGTAACACGGCCAGTTCGATGAGCGCCAGACGACGGCAGAACACCCCCAGCCAGCCACGGTGCAGGGCTGAAACCAGTGACACCGGTGTCGCATGACTGCGCAGACGGTAAAGCGGGGCAAACATCACGCGCAGCGGCTGGGCGAAACCGGTCGCCGTCACCACCATGTCGGCGGAGTGCGCGTAACCACAGGCCCAGGCATCGCCCCGTGAACGATTTGGCAGCCGCGCGCCGCGCAGAACTGCGGCGATAAGCCACGGCACTAACGGCATTCCCAGCAGCAAAATGGCCACCATCGGGGCAGACACCGCGGACGTCGGCGAGAATGCCACGCCATGCTGTGCAGTCAGTAAAACTGGCGTGTTCAGAAGGGAGACAGCAACGGCGGAGAATTGCGGAATAATCCACGGTGAGGCAACACCGGAAGTCACGCACAGCAGCGCCAGCAGCACGGTACTCAATGTCATGGCGCGCGGTGCCGGTGTGGCGTCTGCCGCTGCCTGACTGCGCGGTGTGCCGAGGAAAGTCACGCCAAACACTTTAGCAATACACATCAGCGCCAGCGCGCCGGTCAGTGCCAGACCGACCGCCAGCAGCGGCCCCATCAGGCGGGCGATAAAGACGTGGCTGCTGCTCAGCTGGAACAGGGACTGATACAGCAGCCATTCACTGGCGAAACCGTTTAACGGCGGCAGCGCGGCCATCGACATCAGCGCAATCAGCATCGCACCCGCTGTCCACGGCATCAGACGGGCAATGCCGCCGAGTTTTTCCATATCTTTAATGCCAGTCTGCATTTCAATTTGACCGGCACCCAGAAACAGCGCTGTTTTAAACAGGCCGTGATTAAACAGATGGAACAGACCCGCTAGCAGCGCGAGTGACGCCAGAACCGGCAAATTCAGCGCCACGCCGGTCATTGCACCACCAACACCGAGCAAAATAATCCCGATGTTTTCCAGCGTGTGATAGGCCAGCAGGCGGCGGATATCGTGCTCCATCAGAGCATACAGCCCACCGATAAATGCGGTCAGGACAGCCAGAAGCAATACCATCAGGCCCCACCAGAGTGGCGGTGCGCCCAGCAGATCCAGTCCGACTTTTACGATGCCTATAATGCCGACTTTCATCAGTGCAGAAGAGAACAGGGCGGCGGCGTGAGCGGGCGCGCTGGAATGCGACTGTGGCACCCAGGCGTGCAGCGGGATAATCCCGGCGTACAGCCCGAAACCGGCCAGCGCCAGGAGGAAGGTTGCCGATTTAATGCCCGGCGTGAACGCCGCATGGCGCAGCACCTCAAAATTGACGCTGCCGCTGGCGTGATGCAGCAGGGCGAAGGCAAGGATCAGACACAGTGTGCCGATGCGGCCGGATAAAAACTGATTCAGACCGGCACGGCGGCTTTTCACATCGTCGGCCTGAACAATCATGAAATAGGCGCACAGGGCAGCCATTTCCATCATCAGGATCAGTTCCACGGCGCTGGCCGACATTGCCGCCGCCGTCAGAGCGGCCATCAGCAGATTGCACATCAGACCGGTGCGGGCGCGCTTAGAGGCACAGACATTCGTCAGCCACGCACAGGCATACAGGCTGCACATCAGTGCGGTGACGGACATCGCCAGCAGGATTAACGCATTCAGCGCCGTCAGTTCTGCGTTAAAGGGCAGAACCGGGAGTACGGCCTGAACCGTTGCTCTGCCCTGCAAAATCTGTATAGCGGCCACGATGACGCACAGCGCCGCGACCATGCTGCCTGCACCAAAAATCAGGCTGCTGACTTTCGTTATGACAGCAACAACCCAGCCACCCACGCCGCTCAGCACCCAGACCAGCAGCGCCAGCGTCAGTAACGACGCCGGTTCACCGGTTAATAAAGTCGTCATTATTTAGCCTCCGTATCAGGGGCATTCAGTGAGTTCAGTCCGGCGGGGAAAGCGTTCATGGCATTGAGGCGTTTTTGCTGGCTGGAATATTCAGCCAGGCTGGGGGTAATCAGTGTGATGGCCTGTGTCGGACAGGTTTTAATGCATGCCGGACCTTCAGGGCTGAAGCTGCATAAATCGCATTTCACCGCCACGGCGCGAAGCCCCGGTACGCAGTCGAGAAACGGGCTGACGGCACGCGGTGCACGTGGGGTGGGCAGCGCTTTTGAGGTATTGCAGTCGCGTGGAATATCCAGCGGTGTGCTGGCGGAAAACGTAATCGCTCCGAACGGACAGGCGATACCGCACAGCTTGCAGCTCACACACAGACTCTCGTTAAGATGGATGGCGTCGTTTTCGCGGGTGATGGCATTCACCGGACAAACCTGCGCGCACGGCGCGTCTTCACACTGATGACACATCACCGGCACTGAATCCAGGCGGTTACGCATGACCTGCAAACGCGGTGCAGATTGTAAACCGTGGCGCAGATGCTCCTGAGAACAGGTGGCCATACAGGTATTACAACCGATACAACGTTTCGGGTCGGCTATCACATATTGATTCATGGCTGTATTAGTGCGCATGAACTCTCCTCGGGCTATTCGTCAAATATGACGAAGTCGTCACGTAAATTGATATTTCGACATTTATGTCGGAATTAATCCGCGCCTCAGCGGCAATAAAAACGATGCGGACTGATCGGTAAATAAGCGGGATCATCGGCGGATAAGTAATTTTTCCAGCGCAGGGTAAACCGGCTGATTTGTTTTCAGCGAATGAAACAGACAGTCATAAATAGCCGATATTTTATTGAGGTAGTGCTCCAGCACCGCACGCTTATCTTTTATATCTACCGTGCTGTCTACCCATCCCTGCTCGTTCAGGGTGGCGTGGGAAAACGTGCGGAAATCAGGCTGTTCATCACCGTGCGCCATGTTCAGACTGTAAACGAGTTCCTGACTGTAAAAATCGTCGCTGAGATGAATGCTGATGATGAAATGGTTAAACAACGTGAAGCGGAGATCCTGCTCTTCACCGTAGATGAATGCATGATTTATCTGGACATTTAGTTGGGTTATCGCCTGTGTCAGGCTGTTCTGATAGGTTTGCCAGTGTGATTTCAGATGACTGTTCTTGCTGGCAATATAATCCGCTTTGCTGGTCAGTTCGCTCAGTGTACTCATAGTTATTACCCGTTAAAAAGTGTTGCGTAAAGGCTTTGTATTTATCTGGGTGCCATAGTGACGACGACATACTATGTAAAAGGCTCTCCTAGCATAAAACGGGCCAATATCGTTCTGTGTTGACTAACTGAATAAGTTTTAACTACTTAATCGCGTTATTACGTCAAATTTTTCCGGGCTGAAAAGAAGGCAGATATGTCGATGGCGACTATTTTCGACATTTCTGACGGAGAAGGTTGCGAATATTTCAATCCGAAAGAGTTTTTTTACCTGCTATTTAATAAAGCTGGCATCAATGTTGCTTGTTGTTTTTACATTCACGTTTAATTCAGCTGGCGCCTGAGAAAGAATATGCATGAGATTACGCTATGTCAGAACGCGGTTGAAATAATGCAGCAGGTGGGGCGAAAAAATAATGCCAGAAGAATTACTGCGGTCTGGATGGAAATAGGACCGCTTGCCTGTGTGGAACCGGAAGCGGTGCAATTTTGCTTTGCTCTGGTCTGCCGCGAAACGCTCGCTGAGGGCGCTATTCTGCATCTTGAAACACCCGTCGCCACCCACTGGTGTGACGCCTGTCAGCAGATGATCACTTTAATCAGTCCTGGCGTATCGCTGTGTCCGCACTGCGCTGGACGTCAGGTACGGGTCATTGCCGATAACGGCATGAAAATTAAACGCATCGAAATTGAATAACAGACACTCAATGTGTCCCGGGAGAAGGTTATGTGCAGTATCTGTGGTTGTGCCAGTGGCGAACAGCGAATTGAAGGGACAAGCAGCGGCGATCATCATTTCCACCCTCATTCATCGGATAATCGCGACAGGCTGCCATTTGCGTCACGTCGGCTGGTGGATATCGAAATGGATGTGCTGGCGAAGAATAACTATATTGCCGGCCACAACCGTGAACATTTTGCTGCTGCGGGCATTCTGGCACTCAATCTGGTTTCCAGTCCCGGCTCCGGTAAAACCACCTTGCTGACCCGCACCCTGACCCAGCTGGCATCCGGCGTGGAGTGTGCGGTGATTGAAGGTGACCAGCAGACAACCCGCGACGCCGACCGAATCCGCGCGACCGGTGTGGCGGCCATTCAGGTCAATACCGGAAAAGGATGCCATCTGGATGCGCAAATGGTTCACGATGCGCTGCATCAGTTGTCGCCCGCTAAAAACAGCCTGCTGTTTATTGAGAATGTCGGCAATCTAGTCTGTCCGGCCAGTTTTGATCTTGGCGAGCGACACAAAATAGCGGTGCTTTCGGTGACCGAAGGCGAAGACAAGCCGCTGAAATACCCCGATATGTTTGCCGCCTCCGGGCTTATGATCCTCAATAAAATTGATCTGCTGCCGTACGTCAGCTTTGACGTCGACACCTGTATCGCCCATGCGCGACAGGTCAATCCCCGGATTGAGGTGATTGCCCTGTCAGCCACCACCGGCGCCGGGATGGATCAGTGGCTGGCCTGGCTGGAGCAGCAGCGATGTGCATAGGCATTCCGGGACAGATCTTTGCGCTGCATGCGAAGCAGGCTGATCACGCGTGGGCCGAGGTCTGCGGTCTGCGCCGTGAAGTCAACATTGCGCTGGTCTGCGAAGATGAACCTGAAGCGCTGGTCGGTTGCTGGGTGTTAATCCATGTCGGGTTCGCCTTAAGCCGACTGGATGAGCGCGAAGCCCGGCAAACCCTGGCCGCATTGCATGCTATGGGCGAACTGGAAACCGATGTTGCTCTTTTCCTGCGCGGAGGAGAGGAAAGATAATGCGTTTTGTTGATGAGTTCCGGGATCCGCAACTGGCGAAAACGCTGCTTGAACAGTTGCACCAGCGGGCGGGATTACTGCCGTATACCGCCGACAAACCGCTGCAGATTATGGAAGTCTGTGGTGGCCATACCCACGCTATCTTCAAATTCGGTCTGGACAAACTGCTGCCGCCCCAGCTGGAGTTTATCCACGGACCGGGCTGCCCGGTCTGTGTATTGCCGATGGGGCGCATCGATGCCTGTTGTGAGATTGCCGCACATCCTGAGGTGATTTTTTGTACCTTTGGTGACGCGCTGCGTGTGCCGGGGCAACACGGATCACTGGCGCAGGCGCGTGAACGCGGCGCGGATATACGGGTGGTCTATTCACCGTTGGATGGGCTGAGACTGGCACGTGAGAACCCGGCGCGGCAGGTGGTATTTTTCGCCCTCGGATTTGAAACCACGCAGCCAGTGACTGCCGTTACGCTACAACAGGCGCGGCGCGAACGGCTGACCAATTTCAGCATCTTCTGCCAACACATTAGCCTGATGCCCACCCTGCGGAGTCTGCTCTCACAGGATGATGTACGGATTGATGCCTTTCTGGCTCCCGGCCACGTCAGCATGATTACTGGCGCCGCACCTTATCATTTTATCAATCAGGAATTTGGCAAACCGCTGGTGATCAGCGGCTTTGAACCCCTCGATATGCTGCAAAGCGTGCTGATGCTGGTGAAACAGGTTGGCGAGGCGTCGTGTAAAACGGAAAACCAGTACCGCCGCGTCGTGCCAGAGCAGGGTAACCTGCTGGCTCAGAAAGCGATGCGAGAGGTGTTTACGCTGTCTGGCAGTAGCGAGTGGCGCGGACTGGGGATGATTGAACGCTCAGGTATTTCCCTGACATCTGCCTATGCGATGTTTGATGTGGAGCGTAGGTTCAGCCCGCAGGCGCAGCCGGTAGCGGACGATCCCCGTTCCCGCTGCGGTGAGGTACTGACCGGGCGATGCAAACCGCATCAATGCCCGCTGTTTGGCACCGGCTGTACGCCGCACAATGCCTTCGGCGCGCTGATGGTCTCCTCTGAAGGCGCGTGTGCGGCATGGTATCAGTACCGGCATCAGGAGGCGACCATTGCCAGCCAGCCACAGCATAAACAACAACAGAAGGTTAGTCAGGATGAATGAGGCTAAAGACGTCGTTACCATGGCGCATGGCAGCGGGGGACGCGCGATGCAGCAGCTTATCGATCAGCTGTTTCTCCGCGCCTTCGACAATTGCTGGCTCAATCAACGGGAAGATGGCGCGCAGTTGTCGCTTGCCAGTCTGAGTGCGCAGGGTGACCTGCTGGCGTTTACCACTGACAGCTACGTGATCGATCCGGTTTTTTTTCCCGGCGGTAACATCGGCAAGCTGGCGGTATGCGGAACGGCTAACGATCTGGCGGTCAGCGGTGCGACACCCGGCTGGCTCTCGTGCGGTTTTATTCTGGAAGAGGGCTTTCCCCTGGTTGAGTTACAGAGGATTGTCAGCCTGATGGCGCAGACTGCGCGCGATGCTGGCATGGCGATTGTGACCGGCGATACTAAAGTGGTGCAACGTGGAGCAGCCGATAAAATTTTTATTAATACCGCCGGGATAGGCGTCATCCCGGGCGCTGTTAACTGGTCCGCCCGCGCGATAAAAGCAGGCGATAAAGTGATCGTCAGCGGTACGCTCGGCGATCACGGCGCGGCGATCCTTAACCTGCGTGAAAAGCTGGGAATGGATCTGGGCGTGGAGAGTGACTGTGCGGTGCTGGCGCCGATGATTGCGCCGCTGCGATCGCTTGTGGGTATCCATGCCTTACGTGATGCCACCCGCGGCGGCGTGAATGCCATTTTGCATGAGTTCAGTGCGGCCAGTGGATTTGGCATCTGCATCGACGAGCAAGCGTTACCGGTTAAACCCGCGGTGCGCGGCCTTTGTGAACTGCTGGGGCTGGAACCGCTGAACTTTGCCAACGAAGGCAAGGTGGTGGCGGTAGTCGCTGCGCATGCCGAAGAGGCGGTGCTTATGATGATGCGCAGTCATCCGCTGGGGGAAGACGCTACAACCATTGGCGTCGTGACGCAGGACCCTCAGGTCTGTCTGCGCGGCACTCTGGGCGTGACACGGCAGCTCACGTTGCCGCATGCGGAACCCTTACCTCGCATTTGTTGATCTCATCAGGGCGATGACGGAATTGACAGGCGTAAACTTCTACTGCGGTCGGCCGCTCAAATGAGAAAAATTTTCAGGCAACTTTATCCAGAGCTAATGTTATGCAGAGTGCAACCATGAGCAGCATGAAACACCAGGGATTACTGGAGCTTACGCGCACTTTACTGGTGCAACAGACTATGACATCACTGCTTGAAACCCTGACACAGATGATCCAGACCGCCGGTATTGCGGAGAGTGTAACGCTGGTACTGTTCGCCAGTAACAGTGAACGCGTCAGTTTTTACGGTCTCGATTCGCATCATCAGGGGGTCAGTTACCAGGATGAAACGTTACTGGCAACCGGCCCGGTGCATGCGCTGCTGCACAATGCTGACACGCAGGTCTGGCGCAGTGATGCGTTGCATCGTCGCTATCCGCAACTGGCGGCACTGAACCTCTATCCAACCTTTAATTACTATTGTCTGATCCCTTTACTGGGATCGGAGGGGGTGCTGGGCGGCTGTGAGTTTACTCGCCTGCAGCCGGCGCCGTTCAGTGAAGAGGACAAAAGCGGTCTGTATGAGCTTTGCACCCTGGCGGCGATTGCGGTCGAACAAATTCAGTTACGTGAAAACGCGCTCCACCAGCAATCCCTGCTGCGCCACGAGCGCGATGACTTTCGTATTCTGGTCGATATCACCAATGCTGTGCTGTCAAAATTAGATCTCGACGAGCTGACCGGCGAAATTGCCAAAACCATTCACCATTTCTTTCATATCAATGCCATCAGCATTGTGTTGTGTGATGCCGATAAGGAGAGCGCAGAGGCGAGTGTCTATGCCACGCATTACGTCCAGAACCATGTTGCCGAACGCGAGCAATCGCGTATAGCTCTGGCAGGTACGCTGGAACAGCAGGTGATGAAAAGCGGTGAAATGCTGCTGACCAGCGAGCAACCGGATGATGAAAAGGAGGGGAGTACCAGTGCGCTGTTCCATCTGCTGTGGCGTGAACAGAGTAAAACGCTGTGTGTGCTGCCTCTGCGCTTCGGCCACAAAACGCTGGGCGTATTAAAGCTGGCGCGCTGTCTGCCGGATAACTTTAATTCAACCAACCTGCGGGTATTGCAGCAGATCGCCGAGCGTATCGCCATCGCGGTGGATAATGCGCTGGCTTATCAGGAAATCAAAAGCCTGAAAGAAAAGTTACAGCATGAAAATCTCTATCTGACCGAGCAAATTAACAGCCATAACGCAGATTTTACTGACATTGTTGGGCGAAGTCCGGGTATGTCAGCCGTATTGAAGCAGGTAGAGATTGTGGCGAAAAGTGACTGCTCGGTACTGATCCTGGGAGAAACCGGAACCGGTAAGGAGCTGATTGCACGCGCAATTCATAATCTTGGCGAGCGTCGCGATCGACGGATGGTAAAAATGAACTGTGCAGCGATGCCTGCCGGGCTGATAGAAAGCGACCTGTTTGGTCACGAAAAAGGCGCCTTTACGGGCGCAACGGCGCAAAGAATGGGGCGCTTTGAGCTGGCCGATCAGGGGACCCTATTTCTTGATGAAGTCGGTGAGATCCCACTGGAGCTGCAACCTAAACTGCTGCGTATTTTGCAGGAGCAGGAGTTCGAGCGGGTAGGCGGTAACAAGCTGATTTCTGTCAATGTCCGGATGATCGCCGCCACTAACCGTGACCTGAAACAGATGGTCGCTGATAAAGGATTTCGCAGTGATCTCTATTACCGGCTTAACGTATTCCCGATTGTGATCCCGCCTCTACGCGAGCGCCCGGAGGATATTCCGCAACTGGTAAAATTCCTCACCGGTAAAATTGCGAAACGGATGAAGCGCACTATCGACAGTATTCCTGCAGAAACGTTGCGTGTGCTGAGTCGTATGCCCTGGCCGGGAAATGTGCGTGAACTGGAAAATGTGATTGAGCGGGCAGTGTTGCTGACGCGCGGAACCGTACTGGAGATGCAACCGGACGAATTAAATTATCCATTCCCCCTCGCTGCGGCAAGGGTTGCGGTAAGCGCGCCACCGCTCACATCATTTTCTTCAGTGCATGAAGAGGATGAACGCCAGCACATTATTGACGTGCTGAAAGAAACCAATGGTGTCGTTGCCGGACCGCACGGTGCCGCACTCCGGCTGGGGCTTAAACGCACCACGCTATTATCCAGAATGAAAAAGCTGGGCATCACCGCGCACTAAGGCGGTCAGACTGTTTTTTCATTGGATGATAGCCTGTATCTATGAATAACCTGTTCCGCCTGACCTGCGCCCTGAGTGCCAGCGTCAGCGAATTTTCTCTGTACCGTACCAGCTTGACCTGCCGCGTAAAGGGGCTGGAACGATCTTTAACCGCTCTAGATGGCAAGTGGCCCGTCTCGTCCCTTATATCTCACCCAAGAAAAAACTGACTAAGCAGCCGTATAGCAAAGTTCGGTGCAGCGAATGATGTCTTCAGCTGACCGGAATAACGGCATTTACTGACTGACTACATGTAACGGCTCGCAATCAAAATCCCTCCGACTCGCAATCAGCGCATATTTCGGCTCACATTAACTGCAAATGAAAAATGCCACCGACTCACATTAAGTGACAATGGACTCGCAATCAGCCAGACGGACTCGCAATCCAGTCCGCCGGGCTCACAATAACTGCAAATCAACATCATCATATCGGCAAACCGACTGCCAGCATTCTGTCGCGTAGCTCGGCTGTGCGGGCCGGGTCTAACTGATTGTTAAATAATGCCCTGATTTCAGCAGGTTTTGCATCGAACTGCTCCACCATATCCTTCAGCCGGTAACCATGCCGCGTAAGCGTTGGTTCCAGGTCATCCAGCTGGCGTGACAGCACGGATTCAACCAGCGTGGCGGTAATCGGCTTTTCACCTGTCTGATATCCTGCTTCCATCGCCAGCGTCAGGTGCAACTGGACCTGCAGCGGTGTCCGAAGTTTCATCGCCAGCAGGTCAACAGCTTCGGTCGTCAGAATATCTTCCGGCTTACCTTTACCGGCACTGGTTTTCAGCAGCCACAGGATATATTCACGCTGACTACCGGTGATCCCGTCCAGCGTAAAAATATCGGTACGATAACCGATTTCCTCCATCGTCGGACGACGCAGGTCATTACGCAGTTTTGGGTGACCGGCCAGAACGACAGACAGCCGTCCACCGCCGTCTTCAACCACTTCCATCAGCCGTTTGAGCCCCGTCAGTGTATTACCGTTCAGGTCATGCGCCTCATCAACAAACAGTGCCACCGGACGTTTACCTTTTTTGACCAGCTCCTGCAGTTCCCGCTCGCGACGTTCACCCTGTTTGGGGATCTGCACCTGCTTATCCTGCGCCAGGTCGTAAAACAGGGCGTTAATCAGCGTGGCGAGCCGGACACTCTGTTTGTCCACCGACAGGGAACGGGCGACAATTATTTTGTTTTCATCCATCAGTTGCTGCTGCAGGCGTCGCAGGGTGACCGTTTTGCCACTTCCGACCACGCCACAGACGGCTATCAGTCGTCCTTCGCGTATCGCCCCTTTAATGTCTTTCATCAACTGCTTATGGTGAGCAGTTTCATAATACCCTGCCTGTTCAATAGACTGCGTCAGTCCATAATGCTCCATCACTTCAACCCGCATGGTCTTCTCCTGATTGTCTGTTACGAAAATAGTCTCTGATGCGGGCGAGTACTTCATTACGGTTTAGCGTCTCAGCCAGAATACTGTCGATAAACGCCCGGTCTTCATCCGGCATTCTGGCCAGCGGTATGGCCAGATCGTCGGCAATAGCCAGTTTTGCCGCAATAACGCCAGGAAAGTGGTATTCAAATTTTCGGGCATCAAAGGGCTGATGTGGCAACTCATCAATGCGCTGCTGAGTGTCATCACTGACCACGCGGAGATCGCTGCCGGACAATGCGCTGATGGGGATGTTCAGCTGTCTGGCAAGAGCATGGATACGATCGGCCCGTTCAGCCGCTTTACCGCGCCTGAACGTCCGGTAACGGTGTAGCGGCACAGGCCCCGACACCGGATAATAAGGTCCCCATGTTTCACCGGTAAACTCCACATACATCTCTTCGTCAAACAGCCCCCACAGCAGAATAACGGTTTCACCTGCCATATCCGGTTCAACTTCCCATGCGGTGCCGTCTATCGTTACCCGCGCATCAACACCCACCTTGCGGGACTCAGGCTCCCGGGCGAACCGGCAGTATTGTTCCCAGCTGCACATATCTCTCACGCCGTCCCGGGGGATATTTGCCAGCCAGTCCTCCAGTCGGGAGTGTTTCTCGCTGCGGTGACGCTGCGCATTGTAACGACTCAGATAGTTCCAGAGCCATTCATTGGCCTGCAACTCCGTCTCTGGTTTATGGAAATGGTACAGGGTTTCATGCGCCTCTTTGACGGTCCGGAAAGGACGCTCTACTTTACCTTTGGACCGTGCCGTCGTCCGGGTGCCATCCTTACCAGCCGGTGTGTGCGTCAGCCAGTCAACCTTCAGGGACTGCATCACATTCTGGAAGACATGGCTTTTGGCCACCGGTCCGTTATCGAGGTACAGCATTTTCGGGCGGCCCTGAAAAGGAAAATCAGACCTGGCCTTTGGTGCCATGGCATTAAAGAGAAAACGCAGCGCTGATTCCGCATCCTCACCGTACACACACCGGTATTCCTGGTAAGCAACACCGCTCCGGTCATCCACCACGCTGAACAGCATCAGCGTGGGTTCGCCCCGGGCATGGTCAACCCAGTCAGGCCGTTCAATATGTTTGAGATCGGACGGTGACATATCAAACTGCCAGCAGTCATTGCTGCTTTCTGCCTGAAATCTTACCGCCGGCGGCTCCCGTAACAGGCGGGGCTGGTCGAGACGCCAGCGGGAAAGCCAGCGATTGACGGTCTGTTTACTAAGCAAGCCTTTGGGACTTTTTATCAACCCCTGAGCTGTCTCCACACCGTGCTCTTCCAGCAACTGTATTGCCCGCCCGGTTGACAGATGACGACCGGATTTATTCGTTGTTCGCAGTTTCAGCGCAGCGATCAGTTCACAGTAATGTTCCAGTTCAGACGGGGGAAGTATCCGGGGCTGACCACGATCGCGGCGGTGAGCTGTTCGTGGTCTGAGGACCAGACGAAGGGAGCGATAGACCGTCGAGACTGAAATATCATACAATTGAGCGGTAGCGGCAATCTGGGTGGCCCGTTCAGGACTTTTTGGTGGCAGGCGATCAAGCCGCTGCCGCAGTTGCAACAGGGAGTCAGCCGGGATAGCGCTACGCCGGCTGCTCATAATTTTCCAGGGCCCGGTAGACTGAGGCCCTCCCGATCCCGAGCTGGCGGGCAATGGCCGTGGCCCCCATCTTCTCTGTGGTGTACAGGCGCCAGACCTCCGCAGGGTCTATTGAGGGCTTTCTTCCGCGGTACACGCCCCGCGCTTTCGCCGCGGCAATCCCTTCCATCTGGCGTTCACGTCGCAGATTGGTTTCAAACTCAGCGAAAACGCCCAGCATATCGAGGAAGGCTTTGCCTGCTGCTGAACGCGTGTCCACTGGCTGTTCTGTTGCCCTGAGCGTTACGCCCTGCAGAGTCAGGGCATACACGATATCCTGCAGGTCCTTAATGCTGCGTGCCAGGCGATCCACGCGGGTCACCATCAACGTATCACCGGGGCGCAGGAACTCCAGCAACAGCTGCAACTCGCTCCTTCCGGTACGGCTGCTTCCGCTGGCTTTTTCTGCACGAATGATTTCACAACCGGCAGCGCGGAGAGTTTGTGTCTGCAGGGTAAGTTCCTGGTCGCTGGTTGAAACGCGGGCATAGCCGTAAAGTGCCATAATAATGGAGACTGTCTCGTTTGACTCTAGATGATGAAAACGTAACACCGGCATGAGACAAAAACAACCCAAATGAGACAGAAAAACTGTCTCACCGGACTGCCTGCTTTGGGTTTACCCTAACTGGACGACCATCGCTTACCACAGGAGAAAATTTCAGTTTCATCTGGCGTAAGCCAACAACAATTGATAGCGGGTCGGAGGGCTTCAATTCATTAAGGCAGTTACGGTTAATCATTTTTTGCTGTACCAGGGTATGAAAAGTCTCAGGGTCCCCCCCCAGAATACGCCATCAACAAGTCCCGTCACACCGCCAAACAACATACAAAAACTTGCGGATGACCGTAATCCCGGCTGAAGATAAATGGCTGAGGTAAGTATAAACTTCATGCAAAAAGTAATCACAATCAGCCCCAGGGTCAGCGGCGTCCCGGCCCTGATAATCATGCCCGGATTATCTGAATTTCTCAGCGGTGGCTGTGAGCGCCACAACCTGTATCCAAGAGCGGTACCTGCGAGCAGTCCAACGGCCATCATTGCAAGGCTTGCGCCAGCAAGTGCTGTCTCAGTGATAACACCATATGCCCCCCAGACAAGAAAAATCACCGGAAGAAAAAACAACCGTCCGGTTGTCATCTCCCGGTCATAAAGAGCAGCAAAGCCGCGTCGCAGTAAAAAAGCCAACAGGATCCATACCCAGACAGGGGTATCTCTTAAAAAGAGTGCAATATCCATAATTTGTCCCGGTTACGAAAGTTAATCTTTTTCAGTACAGGTGAATCGGTACCCCATTAATTTTCGGTGGTTTTGTTATCCGATTTTTTATTTCCTGACCGAAGAATTTTCTGCAACCTACGTTGTTGCCATAAGGCGATTTTCCCTCGCATGATAAAGACGCGTATTCCCCTGACTATGACAAGTCCTCCCCATATAACAGCTACCACAACGGACCAGTAACTTTCCGGGGTAAACAGATAGTTAATTATCATTAATACTGTGCATACCAGAACAGCAGTAACCAGAATCCGATAAAACCGGATTTCCTGCGCTACCTGAATTTTGGCTTCGCTGATGCGTTCATCAAGAGCCTGGCTGGCAACGTAAGTCTCTTCCGAGAGATCAGAAACATTTACACCAAAGGCTGAAGCAATCGCACTGAGTGTTTCCAGACTCGGTTTCTGGCCTTTTTCAGTTCGCTGCACGGTCCTTACAGAAAGAGAGGCCACTTCAGCCAGCTGTTCCTGCGACCATGCCTTTGTCAGACGATATGTTTTCACTTTTTCAGCTACAGTCATCATTGTTCCCGTTCTCTGCAATGCCTGTGATAATACTTGCACATCAACCCAGCACCGTATACGACACCACCATGACAGCAAAGCGACACGCCAGTGACATAAGGTCGGAACCCAGCATATAACGGGCCTGATTAAGGACCAGAAGATACATTTATACCAGACGCTGGCAATGGATGCAGGATACCAAACACATGGGAAACCGATAATCGCCACACTGTCAGAGTCGGCGCTTTATCGTTAGATAGACCCAGCCCGCACAGCCGAACTACGCGACAGAATGCTGGCGGTTAGTTTGCCAAAATGACGATATTGATTTGCAGTTATTGTGAGCCCGGCGGACTGGATTGCGAGCCGGGTCGGATAAATGCGAGCCCATTATCATTTAATGTGAGCCGGTGGCATTTTTCATTTGCAGTTAATGTGAGCCGAAATATGCGCTGATTGCGAGTCAGAGGGATTTCGATTGCGAGCCGTTACATGTATTGAGCTTAGAGTTTGGCTTGATGATGATTTTGCCAGTGTGGCTGTCGTAGTAAGTTGATTCAACAAGGTGCATGTTGATGGTGATACGATCGTCTGTACCGGGTACGCTCTTCACGAAGCTTATGTTGGTCCGGGCAATTCTGGTAAGAGAAGCATCAAACCTGTCCTTCAGCTGCCTGTCGATGCGCTTTGTTTCGAAACCACAGTACTTAGCGAAGTCAGCAAAGTTGAGTTCCAGCTGATCATCGTTATCGAGCTTTTTATTCGATAACGCATAGATGATACCTACCCAGACCTTGAAATCGGTATCCATGTCGAGACGCGGACCGTAAATCTGAATCTGGTTGTAACCCTCCCCCTCTACAATGGACAGTCGTGACAGTGACTCTGTTGCGTCGATACTGTGACTTTTCCTGCCGCCCTTATCCGTTGATTTCAGCGTGGGCACAAAGACGCCTAGTCGCAGCAGAACTTTAGGTTGTATTGTCTGACGGAGAGTGGGAAGAAGGTGAATAACTTCACCTGATTCTTTGGATGTTTCCTCGATAATGAGCGATAACTTATTGTTTTCCATTAACAATTCCAAATATCAAAGTGAGTGTATAAGTACGTTATAGTACCCGGTGCAGTGGATCAAATCTACCCGCTATAGTGTAGTTTGAACCCTTTATAGTGGATATCATACCCTTCACAGTGGATGCACTTACCCGGTGCAGTGTATTGAATCAGGCTGAAATCGTTGCTATCAAAGGTCGCAGAGCGATCTTATTCCTTATTGATCTACCATTGATCCTCTAATGATCCTTTTATTTAAACTATCCAGTGGATAAATCGGATGGTAAGAACCTATGCCGAGTCCTCAAATGAAGAGCCAACACGCTAATCCAAAGCACATATCTATTTAACAAACCTCCATACATACATAGGTACACGATCAAAAAGTTTCCCTGCTGCAAACTCAGCTTTTCGATGATCATAAGCCTGCGTCATGGCATATCCTTCATCGTCGTTAACTTTGTAGCTCAGATGTTCGTAAACAGTCTCAAGAGTTGCAAGCGAATGACAACGCCTGAATTTCATTAGCCAGTCTGTTTTCGTCATATCATTCCAATTAATTTTCGAATTAAGTGAATTTATAATTTCCATTTTCTCGCTATCTAATTGATGAATTATTTAATTTTTCATGTGTGAAGCAAAAAAATGGTAACCTTCATAAGGTAGAGTTATTATAGTCAATTTAAAAGATGGTTATCTCTATATAAGGTTACAAACTTTGAAAAAATGCTGTTTGTTTCTTTTTGTTTTACCTTTTTTTTCTCAGGCTGACGCTGAAATCGGTGTTGGGTTTTCACCTGGAGGAACAGCACAAGATTTCATCCTCAGTTTCATCCACTCAGCTACCGGTTCTGCAGACGTAGCTGCTTACGACTTTACCAGCGTTCCCATTGCTGAATCGCTCAGACAGCTGGCACAAAGCGGCGTACCTGTAAGGATTGTTGCAGATGAAAAGAAAAGCCATGACCGCTGGTCACTGGTTAACAGACTGGCCTGTTCCGGTATTCAGGTAAGAACAGATGCACAATACAGCATTATGCATAACAAGTTTATTGTCACAGGTAACAATGGTGTGCAAACAGGATCATTTAATTACACCTCATCTGCAGAGAAACGTAATGCCGAGAATGCGCTGGTTATAAGAGACAATCCGAACCTGGCTCAGCAATATCAGAATGAATTTAACCGCCTCTGGGCAGAGTCATCACCGGTACAGTGCAATTATTCATGACCGACATGCGAAATATAATCTGCTGAGCGGACTGTATATGACAAAGAAAAAAGTTTATCCGGTTCACTTTACTGGTCAGCGGGGCCAGCAGGAGGCTTCTGAGGCTTTCCAGCAGAATGAAACCTCCACCTGGCAGCGCTGGCTCAAACACTCCCGGGATAATAAAAAAACTACAGTGGTGACCTGCAGATGTCTGCCGGCAGAAAACGATCCTGTCAGGAGACGGCTGAAGGTTCACTACTCCCGGGATACCGAACGCTGCTGGCTATCTTCATACGCCTTCACAGGTAATGAGCATAAACCTGACTGCCGGTTTTATTCAGTGTGGTCTGATGAACGTCAGGCAGAGATTTATCAGGGAGAAGCGGTCCGGGCTGCAGCGGATGGCACCATTGTGGTGAGACTGCCCACGGGCCTCCAGAAAAAGGCACCTTCTGATGTAAAACCGGCTCAAAACGTCTCAGATGACGAACCGGTCAAACGAAAACGACGGCCATCGATGAGCCTGCTGGGGCTTCTGCACCTGTTGTGGGAGCAGTCTGGTATTAATGTCTGGCACCCCGCTTTCGATAAAAAGAAACGTACCCCTGGCTGGGTGAGCTGGCACCTGCAACAGACTGCGGCCCGGATTCGTATTGGTCGCGTGCCACTGGAAGAATCTCTCCTGCTCATGGCCCTGAAAGGTACTCAGCAGGTTATCGCCAACCGGGAGCATCTGAGAGCAGCCGAAAAAAGCAAAAGGCGACTCATTGTGGTTTCCATGCTGGCTGGCTGGAGTGAGGCCGGTGAAGCTCGGCTCCAGGCAATGCTGCCGCTGGGGCTGTTTTCTGGCTTTCCTGATCTGGTTATGCCTGAAGACGTTCGTCACCGCCTGGAGCGGAGCTTCAGCCGCGAACTCGGGGACTGGCGAAGGGGAATGAAAGTCGTGGTTATCGCTGAAACAGAGCCGCCTGAAACGTCGTTCAGAAAAGTAGACGGGCGTAACCGGCCGTCGAGCTGCAGTACCGTGCTCGATGTGGCGCTGATGACGGTCAGTCCACGCTTTATTCCGCTCGATTCCGGCTATGAGGCGGCAGTCGAAGACAAACTATGGAAGGAAGAACGTGCCTTCATCAAGCCTCTGCGCTACGACGGTGAGGAAGACGTATTCCCGGACTTCGTTCTGAAGGACGTGAAAGGCGTGGATGCGCTGCCAATGGAAGTTTTCGGAATGAACACCCCCGAATACCTACAACGTAAACAGGAAAAATCTGCCCATTATGATGTGGAATATGGTCAGGACCGTTGGTGGTACTGGGAGGCAGCAGACAAAATGGAAATGCCACCATTCCCGTCTGTCTGAAAGTCCTGGCGGGAGTGAGACGTGAAGGTGATTAGCAGGTCACCTTCACTGGGAATATTTAAACAAACTTCAAGACCATATGAGACCCCTGAGTTTTTTTGACTGCTTCATCGATATAGTGCTGACGAACGGCATCAGTTACGGGTTCACTTTCGTAGGGGGGTTCAAATTGTTTCATAGTGCTTGTTTCAGCCACGAAACCACCCACGACCATTTCACCTTCTGCCCTGATTTTTTTTCCGTCTATATCGAGCATCACATATGAACTGGTGCCTGTAATTTTCATATCAGTTATCCCTTACAAAAATGACTTTTTCCGTCTGCGATACCGGATCGATTGTAGTGATTTTCGTGACGTTATCATTGCCCATCAGGCGCGGTAACTCAACGTTTTCCCATATATTACCTTCACGCAGCGACTGTCCCACTACGGCCCTGACTTCTCCTGATACCTGTTTAGCATAAGACGCGGAGACGTCCTCCCAGGCCTTGATGCTCTGGGGGTTATCGAAATCCCATTCAGGCATTTTAATGTTTTTATCTTTGATTGTGGATTCGAGCGTTACTCCGCCCCGGGACTTGGCTATGCCCTCAGCGACATCAGGGCCGCCAACACCGTCAGTGCGTCCTGACCAGAAAAAGGCACTGTCCGGATCGGTCGCCAGCTGAGGTTCTATTTCTTTCAGGTTGATGAGGCTCTTAGGCGTGTTTCGCCAAGTATTAAAGGCTGCGCCTCCTTTTACGCCGGCAAGACCGCCTGCAAACGCACCGCCCAGTGCAAGCCACTTCTGACCGTCAGAGCCCTCTCCCCATAGTTTCCCGCCTATGTAAGCGCCACCATAGCCTCCACCCAGTCCTCCCGCGAAACCAAGCAGGGCTATCGCCGGCCCAGCCATAACAGCTGTAGCAGCAAGGCCTACGCCCAGCAGCACTCTGTCAACCCAGTCCGGAATTTCCGGACTGATTGCGTCAGTCTGCTCTTTACTGCCACCAATAAAGACGTTGGGTGAGCCATCGCTGATCACACCGCTGCATGTCAGGCGATCTCCCGTCCGGGCAGCAGGCATTCCATTGATGTAGACGCGTGAAGAACCTTCTGCCACGCGCTGCAGGGCCGGACCGTGTTCGTCACAGTCACCTACAGACATATGCGACATCACCGCCGGCCTTCCATTGATGAACACGTTTGTTGAACCGGTGACCAGATGGCCGGTTTCGTGGTGGGGTGCCCATGACATGCTGCCCAGAACTTCTCCCAGCCCGCCACCACCTGCAGCACCGGCGACTGTCGCCGCCAGGGCTACCGCTCCGACACCTCCTGTGGCCAGCGTGAACGCCGCGCCGGCAATTGCCCCGCCTATCAGACCGAGCACCAGCCAGCCTTTAGAGGCAGAGTGTTCTATGCCATCCCCCACCCGTGCAGCGGAAAAGGCTTCAGCTGCACCACTCATTTTTCATTTATCCGCTGGCTGAGGTAGGCCTCAACGGCTTCAGTTGTATCCAGACCGTCAATACCCCGGACACTTCTGGCCAGAAGCAGGCTTGATATCAGTCCCGGTATTCTGGCACCGGTCATCTCCCACAGCGCAAAGCGGCCTGCATGCTCGCCATCAGGTATCGGAGATAGCATCAGCGGTTCGCCGGCAGCGTCAAAAAACAGATAGCTACCGTTCCTTGCCCGGATGAGATCAATGGATGAGTACAGGTCAGAAATTGAAGGGAAGACGGTCAGTTCGCGGCTGTCACGATCAAAGCTGAAAAAGATTTCTTGGCTGTCGGCGGGGATCTGGCTGCGCCGTGCGGGCGAACCATGTGCATCGTCCGGAAACGTAATGCTGTCCGTGATGCTGTCATAGATACGGCTATGGTAATCGTCAAACGCATCCGGGCAGGTACCAATGAAGCAGAGTAACTTTTTACCTGTACTGTTTTCAGATGTCAGTACAACCCTTTGCTTCTGAAAGATGATTCTTTCGCCGGATTTGAAGCTGTAAAACAGTTCCAGCGCCTGCCTGCCATTTATTTCGGTGAGCCGGGCATGATTGAGTGAGAGATCCTGCAGAGTAGCCTGCAGTTCAGATGACAGCTTCTGGGATACTGACTGAAGCGTGTCTTCTGCCGCAGCTGTTGCACGTGAAATCACGAAGGTAAATTCATTGGCATTCGTATGGCTGAGGGTAAAGAGGTTCATGGTGCGATCGCGAAATATGTCAGGCACCGTAATATTGCAGTCCTGCAGGGTATATTCAGACATGTAAAGCTTCTCCGGTCCGTGAGTCCGGATCAGAATATCAACGTTTATAAAAATGATCTCCCTGTGATCCTGTCCGAAAATTAATCCTTTGCAGAACTTCCGGTGTTCATCACATCCCGATGATTTGCACTTTATGACTGCAACCTGCTAACTTTTCAACTACTGAGCGGACTTTCCTGCCTTGAATATCAACCAGATGCGCTTAACCTGACTCATGCTGCATCCTGCAAGAGTGGCTGTGCGCGCAATTGTCATATCAGACCCGCGAAGTACGATGACGCGTTCGTGCGTTTTGGAGTTCGGCCTTCGCCCTTTGTATTTATCCGAAGCTTTTGCCAGTTCAACGCCCTGCTGCTGCCTTGCCTGACGGGTCGCATAATCGTCCCGCGCCGTCTGCAGTGCCACTTTTAGCAGCATGTCCTGAACGGACTCAAGTACGATTCTGGCCACGCCATAGTGGCTGACGGCCAGCTCTGATAGGTCTACTATGCCCGGGATTGCGAGCTTAGCTCCGTTCGGCATGAACACGCCTTAGTACCTGCTGCAAAAGCAAGCAAGAGCAGTCCATTACGATGCGGGATACGGCCAGGTATATTGGTGGTTCTGGAACGCTGCACATGAACGAAATATGCCAGAAACCCCACATATTCCATAAAAAAAGTTGGTGGTTTCTTTGGCGTATTGTAATTTCTAGAGGCTGGTAAGAATGAAATAATTACGATAATGTTCATGCGTTTACTTTAAAATTTATCAAAAGCATAGTGAAATCATAAATAAGGAAGTATATGTTAAATTTAATTATGTCCTCTAATGATGAGCCGTGGCAGGTCCCAGAAGGGCACAGTGCTACTGCTTCAATGGATTTAAGCAGGTATTTAGAATATACCAATGATAATATATATAAGGATTTTATAAAGTTAACAAGTGACGTGATTGAAAAACTTAAATCCTTCCCTTGTTTATTAATGACAGAGTTCGATAAAGATAATAGCAACAAACCAGTGATTAAGTTTTTTTCCCATGTAAGGTTAGTTAAGCTAACAAGCATTGCCGTTGAAGACCAAAGGGTAAATTACACATTTGAGTTGCTGCAAGATTACGGGAAGGTAGATGTTAGTGACTTCGATGAAGTGCCAGGAGAGTTTATTATTCATTATTATGAAATGTCACGCACACATTGGGCAATAAAAGATATTAATTTGAATTCCGTGTTGACTACTTTTGGGCTGACACCTCTCCCTGTACCCCCTCCGCCAATTATAACTGTCGATAATGCTAACGCTATACATAGCGAAAATATATGTGTTGACTCTGTCGTTTCATTTCTTGAAGAAGTAAATAAGTTTAAGCCTGTTGATGGAACAGAACTGTTCTATAGGGGGCATAGTGATATTATATATAAGCTTGAACCATCATTATTTCGTACAGAAAAAGGCGTCCCTCTATACGTAAACAATGAAAAAAACATGATAAATGATATGGTTACAGCACATCCTTCAGAGTTCTATCATGATGACTTTATGGCTGATAAGCTCGTACGTATGCAGCATTATCGATTGCCAACCAGGTTACTCGATGTGACGGCTAATCCATTGGTTGCACTGTATTTCTGTTGCTCTGAAAAAATGGGTACAGAAACTGAAGATGAAACGATAGGTGATGTAAAAATATTTACCGTGAATTCCAATGATGTAAAGTTTTACAATTCTGATACAGTAAGTTGCATTGCTAATATCTCTCAGCTGAATGCAGAAGAAAAAGAATATCTAATCAATGAACCTGCTCCTTTAAATTCAAAAAAAGAAAAAGCGAGAAAAAGACTCCTGCATTTTATTCGTGCTGAGAAGCCTTACTTCGAAGACGCTATGAAGATCGAACACTTAAGAAGTATACTTTTTTTTAGAGGAAGAGTAGCTAATAGTCGAATATCGTCGCAATCAGGTGCATTCTTGTTGTTTGGCCATGATGCAGTACTTCCAGATACAGGCTATAGCAATCTTAATGTTAAAAGTATATCTGTCTGTAATAAAAAAGAAATCCTGAAGCAGTTGGAATTGCTTAATATAAAAGCCAGTACGATTTATCCCGGCATTGAAGAAACAGCAAAGGAAATTGCAAAGAAATTTAAATCTGATGTTAATGTTATAAAGTAAAATATTATGGGTAGGCTGCAAGTTACAAATATCGGAAAAGTATTTCGTATATAATCTACATCTTTCTCCACCTTCAGTAATATGAAGGTGGAGATGTTAATTTTTTCAAAGTAGTTAGTTCATTTTTTCAGAGCACAAATTCGCTTTACTTGGCTTATGCTGCAGCCTGCCAAATTAGCTGTACGTTCAATTGTCATTCCTGACTCACGTAAAGCGATTATACGTTCATGAGTCTTAAGATCGGGTTTTCTGCCCTTGTATTTACCTGAAGCCTTAGCCAGCTCAACCCCCTGCCGCTGCCGCTCACGTCTGGTTTCATAGTCGTCGCGCGCCGTCTGGAGTGCCACTTTAAGTAGCATGTCCTGAACAGACTCAAGCACAATTTTAGCAATACCATCCTGACCAATGGCCAGCTCAGAGAGATCCACGATGCCTGGTATAGCCAGCTTTGCGCCCTTGGCCTTTATCGAGCCAATCAACTGCTCAGCCTCCGTGAGCGGAAGACGACTTATGCGGTCAATCTTCTCAGCCACAACGACCTCTCCCGGCTGCAGGTCTGCAATCATACGCTGCAATTCAGGGCGGTCTGCCCTAGCACCAGAAGCCTTTTCTTTATAGACGCCGGCTACGTAGAACCCCCTGCCCCGGGCATCTTCAATAATGCTGTTCTGCCGTGTCAGTTCCTGTTCATCAGTACTGACACGAAGGTATATCCGTGCTATCTGCATAATCATACTGACAAAACCAGTGAGTGAAATTCCATGTATACCGATCCCTGGAAAGAAATATTTCCTCGCACCTTAAGTCCGACGTAAGTGCCCGGGCTAAGAAATGCAATTTTCTCAGCATCTTCAATCTTAGTAGTGGAGATGCGCAACCATTCCATATCCCCAGTGAGTAGAACGCCATAAAGCATGAGGTTCGTTTCATTGAGCGTGGCCACATGAGCAGTCCGAACCACATTGCCCGAAAAAGTTCTCGTTTTAGTTCCCAGCATTCAAACTCCTCTTTTTATAAGTTGAGAAGTGGTCAATTTGAGTATACTCAAATTGGCCTAGGTGAGTTTACAGGCTAATAATAACTAAAAGCAGTTTAAATTGGCTACGTAATTATTGGCTACTTAAAATGACCAAAAACACTTAACCACATTTTTAGTAAGGCTTATTGATATCTTGGTAACTATAGTAAATGTCACGTATGAAATAGTTAGATGTGATGGGTAAATGCCTGAGTTTTCATTATATTACTTCCTATTATATAGTGCGCTATATTGTAACTTGCAATTATCTTGCGAAGGGTACATTAAGTGTCTGGTGTAAAGAGTAGGGTCCTAATTTTTGCATTGAGTAATCATATCGATGGGTATTCTATAGTGGCTTTATAATTCTTTTGGTTGGTGACTAAGTCTTCTTGACATAGGTTTGACTATAATTCTGGTTGCACAAAGCTTATACTGTATGTGTAGATTAACGGAGGTTCTCTATGAAACACACTCCACAAAGAAATGCACAAACACTTGGCCTTCACTCACCTGCTATCAGCTTAGTGGGAACTCGTCAACAAAAGGCTGCCCAGCTGATGAAAATGTTTGATGAAGCTGAAGCCAAAATTTCGAGGGAAGAAAGCTGCCGTGGCGATAGAAAAACGTTACGTATCGAGGGTTGATTACACGGAAAGTTTTGCCGAAGCCAGTATCAAACTTGGTTACGGTAAAGAGAAGATGGGTGCGATGAATTTCAGGCTTGGTGAGCGTCTTATTGATACGTTAACTAGGCTTATTGCAAAGGTTGAAGAACGAAACTACTTCGAAATTTATACCGATGAAGAAGAAGGTTGGGGTAGGTTAAAAGCCAGCGATTCACTCAAAGAAGATGGCAGAGTTCGTGCTGGTCTTGGGTTTTATGCTGGCTTTTTTCATGGGCGCGTTATCGCTGGCACAAAAGATCCTTTAGTTGTTGTATCTTTTCGTGGTGAAATTATCCCTACACCTGAAGGCTACCATTCTGCATATGAACAGGCTGTTATTCATGCTGTTTCAGATCATAAAGTTCTCTTTGCCGAAGGTGATCTCAAATATGAGGAACAGTATATGCGCGATTTACGTCAAAAGAATTCGCAAATACTTGATATTAACTCAAAAACACCCGATGACGACCAATCTGATTAGTTGCTTAAGTAGCTGATTTAGAATCGGTTAGTTTTACGAAGATTCGTTTCTCGAACTATAATTATTGTAATCAGATGCACGGGGAGTAGTAGTCCCCTTGCCTCCCGAACAACATCCTTTATCAATTGAAGTTACAATAATCCTGCCCTGCCCTGCCCTGCCCTGCCCTGCCCTGCCCTACACTACATGTAACCGATCACGGCCTCATGAATATCCGTTGTGTATACATAGGGTATCTATAAGGCATTCTTAGTAGATTTATTGAATATCTTTTGTGGCTGCATTAGATGTTCGTATCTCTTGCTTGTGACATTTTTTAGTGATATAAAATGCCCAGTCCGCAGATATCTAATGAATATCTTAGGTGGATTCAAAGTGGGCACGTGATGGATTCAATGTGCACTTATCAGGTATACACTTGGTGGCGAATATGACAGTTATTGTTATGGCACATAATAAGGGCGGGGCAGGCAAGACTACTTCATCTGTCCATGTAGTGGGCGAACTAAGACCAGCTAAAGCCCTGGACCTTGATACTCACAAGGGCCTCTCAATCATTCATGGTTTACGTCCAGATGACAGGCAAATTCCCATATCAATCCCTGAAACCCAGGAAGAGTTGGTTCAGGAAATCAGTCCATTTAAAGAAAGTGAAGACATTTTATTTATTGACTGCGGTGGCTTCGACTCCGATATGACCCGTACAGCCGTCGCTTTTGCTGACCTGATTATCGTCCCTGCGAAAGATTCACTTACCGAGAGAATTGGTCTGATGAGCTTTGACAGAGTGCTGGGAGAGATTAGTGACATAATAGGACAGCATGTAGAAGCTCACTTATTCTTGTGTAAAACAAATCCAAATAAAAAACACTATCCTAAGCTGGAGGCTCTGCTTCCTTCATTCAATCACATAAAACTAATGAGAAGTCGTCTTTCATACCGAACTCAGGATTTTGAAGAGACAATCGAAACTGGTTTTGGCATCACTGAGTCTGTTCATGGGCGTGTTACTGCAGGCGGTAAAGAGGTGATTGCTATGGTTGAGGAAATGCTTGAGATCATCAGGGCAAAATAAGTGCTCAAAGGGTCCACGAAGAATACACAAAGTGTATCTTTAATGTATTCTATGCATATCTTTTGTGTGCTTGTTATGGATTTAAGGTGTACCTATGACTAAAAGACTCGATTTTACTGATCAGCATGAAAAGCTTGCCGGGCTCATGAGTTCAGCAAAGCTTAAGACATCACCAACCGCAGTCGAGAAACCCGGTGTCGATACCAAGCCTACCGTTAAAAGCAAAGCTCGCAGCAAAAATCTAAGGGCTGTACCAGAGTCCTACTTTGAAGCCCATGCGCAACTCAAGGCCTCAAATAAGACCTCTCTGGATTTCAGTGCTTATATTCTGGAGGCTTTACGTGAGAAGCTGGAGAGCGACGGGGCACTAGAGAACTGATTCACTAATAGGCATAAGTTAAGAGTACGCATGCGTATCTATTGCATTCATGATGAATATCTTATGTGTATACATTGAATGCTCGATGAATGCCCGATGAATGCTTGATGTGTGTTGAAGTTATTAAATAGATGACTCAATAAGTTATTCAAATGGAGGAAGAGTTGAACAGAGCCCTAAAGCTGGTATCGGGATATCTCGGAATTATAAAGCTCACCGGCAAAGACAGAAAAAGTGCTGCTGAATGGGGCTTTCTCCTGAGTGTCCTGTTCATCGTGCCGCTCTTTTTTTTGCCGCACGCCAGTGAGCTGATCAAAATTGGCCTTCAGCTGCTGTGGGGGGGCTGCGTTTCGCGCGCGGCATTCATGGCCAACGACAGCTGGAAGCAAAACAAATCACGCTGAGCGATTGCAGCATGATGGAGAGTCAATAATGTCAATGCATGAACTGTTTAAGCAGGTCCGCGGGCAGGGAAGGGTAATGACTACAATCACCCAATCTGCAGATATGTTTAAAGGCAACGTTCGCCGGCGGCGTCCCGCGTTTGATGAGTGGGTCCGGAAGCTGCATCCTGGCGACAGACTGCCCCGGGGGCGTTACTTCAGGGACAAAAAACCGGGGCGTCCTTTCTTACTCATGGATGAATTCTGGCTTTATAACCAGTAAGGAGAACAGCTCACTGACTGATACCCTGAAACGTCCTGAACATCCGTGATATCTCAGAGCACCCGAGCAACGGGAATATCGCTCCAGCGCGTTGTCCAGGCAGGAGATAACATCTCCCGCTTCATTTTCCACTCCGTATTCACACCCTGACCGGCAAACCACACACTGCCCAGCCCGGACTGATTGATCCCGTCAAGAACCGTCATCAGCTGGGCACTGTTTGCACGTGGCTTACTCTCATCGAACAGATTCAGCTGACTGACGCCGTTAGGCGTAAAGTCATCGAGCATTATCCCGGCCTTCATGTAACGTCGCCCTTCAAGCCAGATGCGGTCGAGAGATCGCATGGCAACTTCAATCATGTCGCGTGTGTCCTGGGTAGGAATTGTGAGACTCTCACCGGCACTATTACCATAAAATATCTCACCCTGCGCATGCGGCGAGGTGCGGATAAAAACGCTGATGCGCCGACAGAACTGCCGCTCCTTTCTGAGTTTCTCCGCGGCCCGGGTTGCGTACTGACACAGCGCCTGCTGCATCTTCACCTTAGCCGTAACTCTTTCGCCAAAAGAGCGGCTGCAGACGATCTGCTGTTTCGCCGGTACGAACTCTTCGAGCGGGATACAGGATTCCCCGTTGAGCTCCCTTACAGTGCGCTCCAGCACCACGCTGAAGTTTTTACGGATAAGGGCAGGGTGGGCGCGCGACAGCTGCAGAGCGTTTTCAATGCCCATGAGATTAAGACGCTTACCGATGCGCCGGCCAACGCCCCAGATTTCTTCTACAGGCTGATTGGCCAGCAGGGTAGCGGTGCGCTTTGGATTGCCCGTCGTCAGCGCTAATACACCGCGGAACTGCGGCCACACTTTGCTGGCCCACTGCGCCGATTTTGCCAGGGTTTTTGTCGGACCCATACCTACGCCGACAGTGAGGCCGGTTGTGGCCAGAACGTGCGCGCGCAGGCGCCGGCCAAAATGTTCAAAATCTTCGCAGAAATCAATGCCGGTCAGGTCCAGAAACATTTCGTCTATAGAATACTGCTCCACGCGAGGCGTTATCTCCTCCAGCGCGGTCATAACGCGCTGAGACATACTGTGATAGAGCGCGTAGTTCGAACTGAAGACATGTACGCGTTCGGCAAAATCCTGATTTTTTATCTGAAACCACGGAGCACCCATCTTTATGCCCAGTTTTTTTGCACCGGCGCTGCGTGCAATGACACAGCCGTCGTTGTTCGAAAGGACCACAACAGGCTTACCGCGCAGATCAGGGCGAAACAAAGCCTCGCAGCTGGCATAGAATGAATTAACATCGGCCAGGCCAAACATGGGCATGATCACCTCCGGCGCGCGCGGGTGCTGTTGAAAAACCAGGTAACAACACCGAGCAGCTGCAGTTCATCAGGATAGATTACCGGGTAGGCCGGATTCATCGGCAGCAATGCCAGTGTGGGCTGCAGCTGTAGCCGCTTAACCGTGAACTCACCATTAACCTCGGCAATCACAATATCGCCGTGAGATGCCTGTTCAGCCCGATCGACGACCATAACATCACCATCACAGAGGCCAAGATCCCGCATGCTGTTCCCGCTGGCACGGACGAAAAAAGTTGAGGCACGCCGGCGAATACAGAGTTCATTGAGATCGAGCTCTTTCTCAACGTAATCCTGAGCGGGAGAGGGAAAACCTGCGGCACAGGGATCGGCATACAGAGGCACTGGTACGCGGGGTGTGAAAATTGGTGGCCAGAGTAATGTCAGGCCAGCGGCATAACTGGCCGTGTTCATGACCAGATATCCTGGATATGCTGCAGCATGACTGCAGAAGTGCTGATGAAATTGCGCATAAAATTCCTCCTGTTATTTTACTGTTTATATGTACAGTATTATTGAGGCGGAATTATCTGGCAAGAGGGAGTCGCGCGGAGAAGTGTAAAAGCAAAGCCATCTGTCTGACTAAAGGGGATATTTATACAGATGCCGTAAGGTTGCGCCACTGTCTGAGATCAGAGTCGGATATATAAGAGGGTGCCTGCGGCTATAGATTTGTGAACCGGCTCTCATGGAGTTTTGCTTTTATCATATTGCAGAATAAATGTACCGGGCGTAATCAATCCATGTCGGCATCAGTGATATGACGCTTCCTCATCACGGCTGTTCGTTCCTCGCTATGCTGCGGTACGCCTCAGCCGTGTCTGCGGCGAGCGTTACAATTGCATATTCAGGGAAGAGAATTTCAGCTCCTGTATTCTTTAATTATCCTGTTCATTCAGCAATCAAACTTTATTGTCCTGAACTACATTAACCCGGATGGCAGTCTCCCGATAAGAGATGAATTTAAGCTGTCGTTACGCTATTCCCCTGTTCAGTTTTTCTTCATTCAGACACCTACTGCTGATGCTGCATGGATAGTGAAATATACTGTAGGCAGTAATAAAAAATACGTATGCATAATGAATACGCAGATCCCATGAGATTCACCATACAAGGCTGAAAAGCTGGTCAGAACGGAGCATTGCAATGGCCTTTCAGAGTCCCGCTCAGAACTACACTGAAACGCGCCTGAACCTGGGCGATCTGGTATATCTTTCTCCTTACTCAACCTATCTGATGCGCAGTGAATCCGACTGTGCCGGCGCCGGAATTGTTAAAGGCTCTGTGCTGGCCATTGATCGCGCACTGAAGCCGGTACATGGCCAGATTATCGTTGCAGAGTTTGACGGTGAGCTGACGCTGAGGCGGCTGCTGCTTAACCCGGTTCCTGCCCTGCAGGCGCTGGACGCCGACGAGACTGTCGTGCTGCTCGATGTAAACCAGCCCCTTCCCGTGTGGGGTGTGGTGGCCTATGCCCTGACCGATGTGGCCGGGATAGGTTTTAACGGACCGGCGGGAGAATAAGCATGTTTGCGCTGGCCGATGCCAATAATTTTTACGCATCCTGTGAAACCGTATTCAGGCCCGATCTGCGTGGTAAACCTATCGTCGTTGTTTCGAACAATGATGGCTGCGTGATCGCACGCTCGGCAGAGGCAAAACGCCTCGGGATAAAAATGGCGGCGCCGCTGTTTCTGAATGAGCGTTTCTTCAGGCAGAACGGCGTGCACGTGTTCAGTTCTAATTACGAACTGTATGGCGACATGTCTGCGCGGATGATGGCCATACTGGGCGAAATGGCCGCGGGTCAGGAGGTTTACTCCATTGATGAATCGTTTCTTGATGTCACTGGCATCGATAGCCTGATCCCCCTTGAAGCGTTCGGACAGCAGATGCGCGAGCGAATCCGGCGTGAAACGGGGCTGATTATCGGCGTAGGATTCGGACCAACGAAGACACTGGCCAAACTGGCCAATCATGCGGCAAAGAAGTGGACGCAGACCGGTGGCGTCGTGGATTTGTCCAGCAAAATCCGGCAGCGTAAACTCCTGCACCTGATCGACGTCGGGGATATCTGGGGTATTGGCCCGCGCATTACTAAACGCATGCTCCAGCTGGGGATTACAACGGCTCTGCAGCTGGCTGACAGCAACATCAGCATGATACGGAAAAACTTCGACGTTATTGTTGAGCGCTCTACTCGCGAGCTTAATGGTGAGTCCTGTATTGCACTGGAAGATGCCCCGCCACCAAAGCAGCACATTTTAAACTCGCGATCTTTTGGCGAAAGAGTCACAAAACTGGAAGATATGCAGCAGGCAATCGTGCTGTATGCCACACGTGCGTCAGAAAAACTCAGAGAGCAGAATTCGCGCTGCCGACATATCAGTGTTTCAATCGCCACTGCACGTCACGGTAATGAACCGCAATATTCGAATACCGCCTCTCGCATCTGTGATTATCCGACGAACGATACCCGCGACATCATTGAGTCAGCGCTTCGCGGCCTCAACACCATCTGGCGGGAAGGCTATCGGTACGCTAAAGCGGGCGTCATGCTGGGAGATTTTTATCAGTCAGGTATTGCGCAGTTTGACATGTTCAGTGAGCAGCAGCCGCGTGCGAACGCAGATGCGCTAATGGCAGCACTGGACGGTATTAATCGATCCGGGAAAGGGAAAGTCTTTTTCGCGGGTCAGGGTGATCGCGACAGTTCATGGCAGATGAAACGTGAAATGCTGTCTCCGCGTTATACAACGAGACTAAAAGATATCCCAAGAATAAAGTAACGTTGCGAAAAGGAAGGGGGCACTTAAATTGCAGGGTGCGAAATGTGCCTGGAACAGATGTTGCAAATCATTCGATGAACACGTAGAAGTTTAGTTAGATAAAATGATAAATGAAATATAAAGGGAGAGTTGCTGTTGAAAGAAATAAATCCAGAAAAAAGATATGATTATGCTTATGCAACACATAGTTGTGGCACGCGGCCTTTTCTAGGTATTGAAATGATCATCTCGAATATGATTAGTAACTTTAAAGAAGTTACAAGTCATTCTAATGGCTCTTTCAGTACTACTAAGGACATAATTGGCAGAAATGCGATAAGTGATACAGCAATAGTAATGTCTTACTCATTGCTCGAAGGTTTTTTCGATGAAGAGTATGATTTTTATGTAAAAGAAGAAGGTTCAAAAAAACCAGGTGAATTAAGCGCTTTGATTAACACAATGTTACATGCGCACGATATCAAACTTAAAAACTGGAGGGAGAGAAGGAAAATAATCGACGCAGTCAAGGAGATACGTAATGCGGTGGTGCATAGCAATGGACGGATAGATGGCAGTATTTATAAAGAGAAGTTCTTAAAAATCTTAGGTGTTGATTTGTTTGAACATACTGATGGTTACCTAACGCTGACTTTTGACGCCTCACTCTGGTTAATAAATGCTTTTGAAGCAATCGCTCGTGAATATGCAGAAGTAGTGTTTTTAGGAACTCCAGACCCTAAGATAGACAAATCTTAAGGTGTATAAATTTAGTTTTTTAGAAATAGAAACGGTATTGGGAATTTTAGTTGCGCCCAGCTTTTAACTTGTCCGTTTGTCCATGCGGATTGAATTGCATCCTCTTCATATCTTCAACGTAGCCGGTCTGCGTACCGGGCAAGATAAACGCTACGCATACCCGGCTTTACCCGTATCACCTTGAGTAGCTCCCTCCGTACCGTCGGGCAGCACCGTGCCTTCACGTTAGCCGGGCCGCTTCGCCGGCAAGGGACGCTTACGCTCGCCATCCTCACCCGTTCCCCGCCGTGCGCGGGACATTCAGTCCGCTCCGGCGGCGCGTGCGGCTTCCGGTGTCGCCCATGCCTGCTCCGCTTTACGCCCGGCTGCTGTGGCGGCACGGCGCAGGTGAGGCCGTGTAACCAATAGCTAAGGAGCAGATGATGAAAAGAGAGCTTACCATTGCCAGCCTTATAGCCAGCCTGTCGGGGTTTGCCCCGGACACCCCGTGCGTGGCCCACATCTGGATGGCGGACGATTTTGAGGACATTGACTCAGAACTCTCACCACATGAAGTGACTGCAGCGATCGAACTGGCTGACAGGACGCTGGATGCTGATATCAGCCTCAGCTGGGATTTTATGCGCGACTGTGCAGAAAGCGTGAAGGCCCGGAAGGTGACAGAATGAATATCTGGCTTGTCAGTTATCAGGAAGAGGTCGGCAGCACCTCACATGAATACCACATGCTGCTAAGCGGGCAGGACTTCAGGCTGGCCGAAGCAGCTTGTGAAAGGATGGGTGAAAACTGGTGGCCACCGGAACGTCCCGTCTGCTCTCAGGGCTGCTACTGGCAGTTTAATCGTGGCAGTGTCTGGCTCAAAAGCATCGTTCTGCTTGACGAACGTGAGGCAAAGACGCTGGCCGGCCTGCGATTCCTCGATGAGTGGCAGGTGAGCGGCTTACCGGATGCGCCCGTCATCTGTGACCGTAGCGACTGCCGGTGGGAAGATTACCGACCCTGACCTTCTCACCCGATGCCGCCCTGACCGGCGGCCTCTCTTCAATAAGGGATAAGGAAGTCGCTTCGCTCCGCTTCTTTTGCCGCTTCCCGCCCTGCGGCCGGAAACCTGCAGGGATAATGTGCCGTGCCCTCACGGTAGCCGGGCCGCTCGCATTCAAGGGAAGCTTCGCCGTCCTGCTCACCCGTTCCCCGCCGTGCGCGGGACATTCAGTCCGCTCCGGCGGCGCGTGCGGCTTGCGCGTCCGCCCCTGCCTGCTCCGCTTTACGCCCGTCTTTGTGGTGGTCACGGCACCACAGGGGTGCCCCCTGACACTGAGGAGCATAACTATGTCCCGATTCATGCGTGGCGACAGCGTAGAGATCATGGCCAACTTTCCGGATAACAGCATCGACTTTATTCTGACAGATCCCCCGTACCTCGTCGGCTTTAAGGACCGGTCCGGCCGTTCGATCGCGGGCGACGTGAGCGACAAATGGGTGCTGCCGGCCAGCCGTGAAATGTTCCGCGTGCTCAAAAACAACAGCCTGGCGGTGAGTTTCTACGGCTGGAACCGCGTAGACATTTTTATGCAAGCATGGAAAGCGGCGGGCTTCCGCGTCGTCGGGCACCTTGTGTTTACCAAAACCTACTCATCGAAATCGGCGTTTGTCGGGTATCAGCATGAAAGCGCCTACCTGCTGGCCAAAGGACGCCCGCCGCTGCCGGCTAAACCCTTACCTGACGTGATGCCCTGGCAGTATACGGGCAACCGGCACCACCCGACCGAAAAGCCGGTGAGCGTGTTGCAGCCGCTTATCGAAACCTTCACGAAGCCCGGAGATTTAATTCTGGACCCGTTTGCAGGCTCCGGCTCGACCTGTGTTGCCGCATACCAGTGTGGCCGCCGCTGGATCGGTATCGAACTGCTGGAGCAATACCATACCGCCGGCCTGCGCCGCTTGGGAGAACTGCGCGCCGCCCGTTCTGCCCATGCCGCATAACATTTTCTGTAACCAGACCAGGAGGACAGCACCATGACAGACCAGATAATGACAACTGACAATACCGAGCTTACCGACGACATTAACGATCTGGAGGAATCTCTTTACGAATTTCACCTGCGGTTACGGGATATGACTAAGCGGCATCTATTCCGCGGCGCGGCGCCGGCACAGAAAATGGCCGGAATGCTGATCGAGCAAATCGATACCGAACTTGTGGCGCTGTACAGGCGCGCTGCCGAGATGCGCGGGCACCTGAAATAACAGATGAGGCGGTCATTTTGTGACCGCCTGCTGTCTGTGCGCGGATACTGCCGCTGCTGCGCTTTTGTCCACAGGGTTATAGCCAGGGTATGCACCCGGGCTGTGGACAGAATGAAATAAGATACCCTCTTAACCTTCAAGCTGTTTCTTAACCAAAACACATGTATCTAATGGGATTATATAAATTGTCAAATATGAGCGAAAAGTGGATGTTTACTGTCATTTTATCCGATTTTAACATTTAAGCAGTTAAAAACTGCTTAAATGTTAGTTGTCTGGTTCAGTATCAACAACAACTTTTCTATATTTAGAAAGTAGCTCTACTTTCCGCAATTCGATTTCACGCATAATTTTTGCTTGTATTTCGTGCATTTTGGTAGGTGATGCGTTTTTGACTTTTATATTGATGAAGGTAATGCATAACTCAGGGTTTTCCGGAGTCTTTCTACCATATTCACTGAATTCGTATGCGACTTTACATTCGCCTAAATATGTTTCGAAGCTGATTGTATAGCTTGCTACAACTTTAGTGACACGAACATAGGGGTGTATATGTTTCCATTTAATAGATATTATATTTTCCAGATTTCCTTTGACCCTGTACTGTTCAATATCCTTTTCAAGAAAGTTTGTAACGGCATCTGGTTGATTTTCATAGCCAGTTGAATGATCAGGATTAAAGTGCACATCATCAATTTTTTTGTGATAAAACAAATACCCTATATGAAGCGAGGCTAGATCTTTTAAAAATCTCACCCTGTTTTCATTTTCGAAATCATCCATCAAGACCCTGCCTCTATGAGGAGAGTGTTCGATAATTTGTTTATCCTCTAAATGACTCTCTATCAATGTTATAACATTTTCAGCTATTTCTTTAGTCTCTGGAGAGGTATGGTTTAGCTTGATATTCATCAATAGCTGCGCATCGCCATTGATACTATTAATATCTTTCTTAATTTCCACTGAGCCTTTAAAAAACTTCTCTGTTATATACCAATCATCTAATATATCAGTTTTGCAGATTTCGAACTCCATTATCACAGAGTTGTTGCTTTTAGCATCTAATGATGTGAAGTCACTAAAATCTGTAATTTCATAATTTAAGTAACCATTTTTAGTAATTTTACCAACTTCGATAAACCCACTTACTTCATCAAGTAAATCAACATCTTGGGTTAGATTAAAGTTTCTAAAATTTACCTTATCGAGTTTTTCTTTTGTTTTTATACTGCCCAGTAACTCATATGATTCATCAGGGCTCAACAAAGAAGTGATTAAGTTAGGCACCGTGCCTGACTTTTCAGATATGCCACAAAAAAGGCCCCTTTCTTTAAGTAAATTATTTATCATAGTAGAGGTGCAGTTTTGCTGACTCACTAAGTTTTTCAGTTCATCTCCAGATGGTATGAAATCAATATCACTTTTCATCCGAAACGCTCCTAAAGGTGCTATTATAAGTGTCAACAATTAATGTAACTTCGCTAACCGCATCGTCAAAATCGACATCAAAGCTTTGTGCCATTTTCACTTCATCCACTGAAGGAGAATCAGTAAGTTTATTATATCTATTAAAGTAAATTTCATAATGGCTTGCAAAATCAGAGCAAAGTTTTCTGGCTAACTTATACACCAATGCAAGTGATTCCTGGCTATAGTTGAAGTCGCAAAGCAAAATGAATTTTCTTCCATTTTCATCTGGAACTGATATGGGAATTATAGGGGAGGTGATATATTCCACTGGCATTATCTTTGAATGCCTTGTTGGCGATGCGACATTCAAAGTTGTGTTGAGACAGAAAAATGATATTTCGCCATGACGTTTCTTAATGAAGTTTAAAGAGCTGTATAAAAATTTAGCTCGTGCATTGTCAATAACATGGATAGCGGTATATTTTAATGAGGAATCTATTCTGCTATTAACTATTTTGCTTTTGATATTATCGTTTGACTCATCCTCATCGTTGTTTAAATAAAACAACACGCCAATATCTTCTTTTCTTGAACTGCCAGAGAACTGTTTAGTTATTGTTCTTTTTAATTGAGACTTTGAATAACATTCTATTGTTTGAGCTAAATCTTTGAAATGTTCGCGAAAAGTTGATTTAACACTGTCATAGGGAACTGATGAGTATTTAGCAGAAACAACAACGCTGACTAGTGATTGTTTTTGAAGTATTGAGCTATAGACATAAAGAGCATCAATACCATGGGTTCTTTTTCCATGCTCTCCTACAAAGCAATCTAATTGCTTGTTACTACACATGTTTTTCCAGCCAAAGAGTTTTAAAAAGTCACTAACTATCTCTTCCCCCACTTCACCGACATATTTTGAAAACTCGCCCATTTTTTGAGTCACTGTTTTTTTGATTAGGTAATCTTATAGTATTTATCTTATTTACATTTTTCAACTCTATGGAGGCGTCGCACTTCTAAGTATGATCAAAAGTTATTGTCCGCTTTAGCATAAAGCTGACTGGAGCGCGGCTTAGGTAAGTCCAGTTTATCTTTTATGAGGTAACAGTTTTGTCTCCAGCTTCCATCACAGGTTGAGCCAGATCAGCGCGTTATGTACTGATGAAATGCTTTTAATGTACTTTTATAGTCACTCGCAAGCAGGCTTTGCAGTTGTCTGGGGCACATAAACCGTACCAGAACGTAGTACTCCAAAAATGATGTGTATGAGTTTGCGCATTACCGTACCGACGATAAGCATCCCGGGTTTTCCTGCAAGCCGGAGACGATGGCCAAATGCCCGGATATCCGGATTGTGCTTCAGTGCAACCAGAGCGGGCATATACATTGCGCTTCGCAGATATGCATTTCCTGTTTTTGACATCCTTGACTTGCCCCTCACAGAGCTTCCGGACTGATGATGGCGTGGGTTAAGCCCCAGAAAGGCTGCAACTTCCTTAGCTTTACTGAACTTTTTGTCTGCCATAAAAGACAAAATTACGGCACCTGTAACGCTTCCGATGCCAGGTATTGAACTTATCAATGCCTCCTGCTTTCTTAGCTCATCATTGCTGCTGATATGTTTTTTAATATCCTGTCTGATCATTTCAATCTCTTCTTCCAGGTGACTGGAAATCCTTTGAAGCGAAGGCTGAATGCTGGCATCAGCTTTATCAGCACGGTTAGATTCCATTCTCAGCATGCCTTTCAGCGAATCCATCCGGCGTACCAGAGCCTGCAAAATCCTGACCGGCTGCGGTACAGGCCGCCATAGCGCCGGGATAGTTGCCCTGCAGAAACGCGCAATCAGCTTTGAATCACTTTTATCTGTTTTTGTACGGGACAGCTCCGCCATACCGTAACCTTTTATGCGCGAGGGATTTACCACACTAACCTTTATTTTTTTCTCATACAGAAACGTAGCGAGAGCTGTCCCGTAATCACCGGTAGCTTCCATGCATGCGTGGATCTCTGAAAAGTCATCTTCACCGGACCATTTCAGAAGTGCCGTAAAACCCGCTACTGAATTGGCAAATGCCTTACACCGGTAGCTGCCATTGCAAAGCAAAGCAGCATCAAACTTCTTACTGGCAATATCAATTCCTAGATAAACAGTCATGTCATATCCTCGTGTGGTTAGTACTGACCAACCTTGCAAAATTCAGGCTCACCGCATTGCGGGGCCGAAGATACCCTTCGGTCTGGACTGAGATAAGGACAGAGCGGCATTTATCTTATTTACGGGCCTGATAGCCTGAGGAAGTTGCCGGCCTGCTCTGCCCCGGGACAATACATGTACAGGCAGACTCAACTTATTCTGCCAGAGACACGATACAAGGAAGTTGCTGCGCGCCGCTATATTCCGCCTTGCGGCGGGACAGGGCAGAAAACCGGGTCCGTGCGGACTGCGGCCTGTGCCGTGACTTCACTTTAGCCCGGCCGCTCGTGTTCAAGAGATCGCTTCGCTCGCCATCCTCACCCGTTCGCACTCGCTCCGCCGTGGTTACTTCCGTCGCGCCGCCGCTCAAAATTCGCGTCAGCGCCGTGCGTAATCCCGTCTCCCGCTCGCTTGCGCTGCGGCCTGCGGTGGCGCTCCTGAACACTCCGCTTTCCGCCGGGCTGTCATTCAGTCACGGCACAGGCCGGAACAGTGATGACTTTGACTGCGGAGGATTTCTTATGACATTTAGCGGACCAGCGGTATACGTCGGGACTTACCATAAATACAACTGCGGCAGCATTTTCGGGAAGTGGTTTGATCTTACTGATTTCGAAGAGAAGGACGAATTTCATGACGCGTGTCGCGAACTGCACGCCTCTGAAGATGATCCCGAATTCATGTTTCAGGACTGGGAAGGTATTCCGTCTAAGTTCGTCTCTGAATCCTTTATCGACTGGGATTTCATCGCGGCCTGGAAACAGGCGAAAGAAGAGGGAAGGGAAGACGCATTTATTGCCTGGGCGGATTATTCCGGCGAGTGTGACTTTGATGCATTTGATGATGCGTACAGGGGAAAGGCGGAAACCGAAGAAGATTATGCCTATGAACTGATCCAGGATAACGGCCTGCTGAATGACGTGCCGGAGCCGCTGCGCTCTTATTTCGACTATGAGGCCTATGCACGTGACCTGTTCAGCAGTGGCTATGTACTGCACGACGGTTTTGTATTCAGTAACTGATGATAGCGGCAGGGGAAGCCCTGCCGAAAAGGAGAACAAAATGAAACTGTCACCACAGACCCGCGACATTCTTCGCCAGTACAAAGCTGTGATCAACGAGCGCCGCAGCAGCAGTGGCCAGAGAGAGTTGAGAACAGAAGAGATCGTAGACGAAATCTGTTATTTCATGACCTGTCAGAATGGCGTATACCTCGGCGGGCGTTTTATAAAGAAGGATGGCTGAGGATAAAGAAATGTTCAGGCGGTTGCGGCCGCCTGTGAGCACGCCCAAAAACCTACGTCTGCGAAACGGCAGGGCGCTCGCCTGACGGTGCGTCCTCCGCACCGCCAGTAGGCAGGGGAATGAATAGCCGTCCTGAGCGGTTTGCAGTCTTAACTGTACTTAAGTTTAGCCCGCTCACTATGTCATCAAAAGCTAGCTTCACCCCCATAAAAAAGATAAAAAAAGACTAATGGCGCAAATCCATAACTTAAGTGAACTTATCAATCTATGTCCATGAGCCAATCATAAATTTAGCTAGCTTTTATATCAAATGACTTTATTATCATGGAACTGCTCCCTGGAAATGCCTCTTTGTATTTAACTGTTGGAGGAAGATTTTCAATTATATACGCTCTGACTTCAGGCTTCATACGATAGCCAAAAATTATTGATTCCACCCAGTCCAATTCGAATTTCCTGTTGTAGAAATGCTGACTTGATTGTTTCTCAAAAAAATTCGAATCAGAAATGTGGCGATATTCGGATTCATATTCCCATTCATTTAGCTTAGTACACAATGCATTTATAATCCTATCTCCAAGATCAAGGCTTTTATCTAAATTATAAATGACTTTCATAACATCAAGAATGGGAATGGTTGGTATATTTTTAGCATACACAACTTTTTTTGTTTTAATATCTTTTCCCTTGAATTCAATGCAAAATCCATGATGTGAATTGGCATAATGTGACCACATAAGGTTACTGTCTGGCTTGGAAGAAAATGAAATTATGCTATAAGAGTTAATTTGTTTTTCGAAGTTATCAACCAATTTTTGTAGATAAACCTCCCCTTCTAAAGTGAGCTCCCCTTTACTGGTCAGAGTTGCTAAATTCCTTTTATAGGGTTTTTGAAGTTGCTTTATAAAGGATTTTAATTCTTTAGGTGAGGGCTTCAGTAATTCAACCTTACAATCAAAAAGATCGTTGAAGTTAAGCCTGCTTGAAAAGGTTGCCATGTTTTCAATTAAATTTATCAGGCTGTAGTCTTCTCTGAATTTTTCGTTGTTGGACACCGGTCTGTATTTGTAAATATAATCGGGATTGTCAATTTCCATTTTCACCTTTTCCGCATCTATTTAAACTTATTTTTCAACCAAGCCGAGTTTTTTTCTTGAAGTGCGTTGTAAGTTCACTCACTAATTGAATAATAACAATATTTACCGTGGGCGTCCTGTCGGCTGTCATGCTCCGCACAGAGCCGGCAAAGCCGTCTCTGCCCGGCCCCGTTCCGGGGCAGCGGGTTTCCATCCTGACGCAACACCTTCCGCTCGCAGCAGCCGTTCCGGCTGCGCCGCTCAGTCCCGCCGTAAACGGCGCTCCCGGCATCCCGCAGTTACACATGGCGGGATGTAAGGTGCAACGCCGTTTCGCGCCCGCGCGTCACGTCGTTGCGGCGGGTTCCTGCTTTCCTCATGGGTTGTTTTCGCCCGTCTGAGTCCTTTCGCCGGGGCTGAGACAAGCACAAACCGCCTGGCTGTCCAGGGACGGCTGAAGCCTCTCGCCGGAAAATTTTTTATGTGGCCAAAAATTTTTCCGCTCGCGCCCGGACATCTGCGCCGGCCCGTGCTCGTTACGCCCTTTGCGGCGAACGGCTCTCAAACGGGTGAAGGTTACAACCTGGGGAGAAAGCAGCAGTTCCCCGCAAAACGTCAAGACCGCGGCCCCGGCAACTCAACGGGTGATGGTTTTAAGGGCAGACAGACAGGAGATTTCAGTGGAACAGCCAGCAGTTGTGCGCTTACCGGAGGATACCTATACGCGTGAGCAGGCGACGGCAGTCGCCGCGCAGTACACCAATGTTGCTATCGAAGACGATCAGGGTACGCATTTTCGCCTTGTCGTGCGCAAGGACGGTGATTTGGTCTGGCGGGCATGGAATTTTGAATCAAACGCGGGTTACTGGCTGAACCGTTATATCGGTGATTACGGTATTCGCAAAGTGCAGTAAGCAGTTAAAAGGTGCCCTGCGGAGCAGCCACTCTGCAGGGCGAGACAGTCATTAATCTAACGAGGTATCAACGATGTCAGTAGCCAATGTTAAAGCAAAAGCCCCAAAAAAAACCAGCGCTAAAAAAGTGACCGACGCCGAACAGGCAGCGGTAAAAGCGGCGCTTGAAGCCGCGCCGGTTGAATACGCTCCCCTGTCAGTGTTCGTGATGTCGCTGCTTAATGCCCGTACCATTCCGTATTCCACGGAAAGCGTTGAAAGCATGGCGGCAACCATTAAGTCGGTCGGCCTGTTGCAGAATCTGGTCGCCCACGAACTGCCGGACGGCGAACTGGCGGTGGCCGCAGGCGGCAAACGCCTTACCGCTCTGAATCTGCTGCTCTCACAGCAGTTTCTGACCCCCGATTACCCGGTGCCGTTCAAGCGCGTTTCCCCGGAACTGGCCGCGCTGGTTTCCTACATCGAGAATGCGCAGCGCAGCGATATGCATGCGGCCGAGCAGATTGCCAGCTTCGGCACCCTGGCATCGCAGGGTAAAACCTCCGGGCAGATTGGTGCCGAGCTGGGCTACAGCACCCGTCACGTTCAGCGCATGCTGAAACTCGCAAACCTCGCGCCGTCACTGCTTAAGCTGCTGGCAGACGATCAGCTGACGATTGAGCAGTGCCAGACGCTTTGCCTTGAAGACGATCAGGCCCGTCAGGTGCGTGTCTATGAAGAGGTGAAAGCCTCCTGGCATAACCTGCCCGTCACCATGTTACGAAAACTCATTACCGATAAAGAAATCTCCATCACGGATAAGCGCTTTCTCTTCGTGGGACGTGAGACGTATGAGGCAGCAGGCGGTAGCGTCCGCGAAGACCTGTTCAGTCAGCAGGAAGGTGAGGGAACGGCTGACTCGGCCCTGCTGGAAACCCTGACCGTGCAGAAGCTGACTGATATGGCGCAGGACATTCAGGAAAGCGAAGGCTGGAAGTGGAGCCTGGGCCAGCTGAGTTCGCTTTATCCGCACCGGGATGCGCTGACGTATCAGTTAACTGACGAGCCGGAACCGGTGTACATCGGTGACGAAGAAAGCCGCATCGATGATCTGTACCAGGTAGCTGATGGATGTGCACAAAGCGCTGATGACGAGGGCTACAGCGCCGCCAGCGATGAAATTGAAATCATCGAAAAAGCAGCACTGGTTCGCGCCTGCACCCCGGAGACTCGTGCCATGTCGGGCGTGGTGGTCGGGTTCGATAAATACGGTGATCTTTGTGTGCAGCGCGGCGTTGTGCGGATTGCAGATCTGCAGGGCGAAGAAAGCAGCGAAACAGAGCAGGGCGCAGAATCAGCCGTACCTCATATCAGCCCCATCAACGTGGCTAAAAAGCCGGATGCGGCTGAGGGTATCAGTCTGCCGCTTCTCACGAAAATGTCGTCTGAGCGGACCCTTGCCGTGCAGGCTGCGCTGATGCAGCAGCAGAAAAAGGCTGTTTCCCTGCTGGTCTGGCAGCTTTGCACCAACGTGCTCACCTCTGGCTCACATTATGGCAACCCGTTCGGCATCCGCGTGACCGTACCACACTACAGCCTGACGCAGGATGCCCCGTCCGGTGACAAAGGCCCGGGCTTTACTGCCCTGATGCAGGAAAAAGCCCGTCTGGAAGCCCTGCTGCCGCAGGGATGGAATAAAGACTTCACCACCTTCTTCGATCTGAGCGGTGAAACGCTTATGTCACTGATGGCCTTCTGTGTCGCCTGCTCGGTTGACGGTGTACAGACACGTGAATATCAGCGTACCTCCGACAGCCGCCTGGACTCACTGGAAAACGCCATCGGCTTCCACATGCGTGACTGGTGGCAACCCACAAAGGCGAACTTCTTCGCTGACCTGAAGCATACACAGATTATCGATGCGCTGACTGAGGCCGGTTTTACAGGCGCGGCAGCAGACGCGGCGAAAATGAAAAAGGGGGATGCTGCTGAACTGGCTGAGGGAAAAATGCGGGATACGCGCTGGGTGCCAGTCTGGATGAAAGGGCCGGAGCCTGAAACGACCGGCGGGGCCGGATCTGCTGAGGCTGACAGCGACACTGACAACAACGATCCCGCTCACGCGGCCTGATAAGGAGCGCCGCCCCTTCGGGGCGGCATGGAGACAAACATGAAAAATAACAATGCTCTGAATCTGACCGTGCTGACCGGAATGCACCCCTGCGAATTTGAGGAATGGCGCGAAAGAGGCGAGAACGATCGCCATATTCTGACCAGCGCTGTCGCGCAGCTGCTGCACGTGCCAGCGGGCTGGAATGTCAACGGGGAATACCGTGGCGAATTTGGCGGATTCTTTCCGGTTCAGCTGCGCTACACGCCGCCCGGAGAGGCGTTCAGTCTCTGCGTATGCAGTCCGGGAGACGTGTCCGGGGAGTGGCTGATTGTACTCGTGTCAGCTGACGGTAACTGCGTGCGCGAGGTGCTCAGGCTGACGCCTTTCGACCCGCAGCGCATCAGCGACCTGATCGCCGCAGCGGCGCAGGCATCTCTGCTGGAACACTGCGCAGCCGGCATGGCGGAATATCTGGCAGAAGGAGAGTTCGCATGATCCCTGTCAGCCGTTCACTGGTTCCGCTTTCACCTGCACGCCGTGCAGCGATGCAGGCCATCGCGTTCGTTGAAAACAGGCATGAACGTAACGTGTACTGTGCAGACTATCCGTATGCACACGCCTTTTTTCGCCTGCTCAGGGGCAGCAGGCGGGTGACGCTGAAAGAAATCCGCTTTTTCCGTCCCTCGATGCTTGAGGCCGAATTCAGGGGTAACAGACAGTCGTGGCTGGCAGCGATTGACCGGATGATTGCCAGTGCCGGTGAGGACTGTCCGCATCCGCTGAGCAGTTATGATGTTCACGATCTGTTTCCGGGATGGCGGTTTCAGGGCACCGAGCGGCAGCGGCGAAAAACGGAGCTGCGCGATGAGAAGTATTCCCGCCAGTATCGCCGGGAGAGAGAGGAGAAAACGCGGACTCATCAGGCGGTCAAAGGGCAGGCTGAGATTGACCTGGCATTCCACACGCCAGCCAGTGTCAGCAGCTGGATATCACGCTGGTCTGACTCGCAGCTGCATCATACCGAGCTGGAGATCATGTTTTATCGGTGGAGTGAGAGATTCCCTTCGCTGGAATCTCTGGATTGCTGGGAAATGGCAGGCCAGCCGTTATGGAGACTGGGGGCTGAGGCCGGGTTCCTGTCAGAGGAATCGACAGGGATGACGCAGGCACTGGAATGCTGGATGGTACCCAACAAGCTGATGTTCAGGCCGGTGGCGGTATGAGCCGGGGCGATTACAGCACTGAACTTAAAACTGCGCGGAGTCAGCGCCGCAAGCTGGTAACGATGCAGGAAAAACTCTGCGCAATGTCGGGTGAGTGGGAGGGACTTTCAGGGGCGCAGGAGACTGAAACAGAGCGTCTGGCAGAGGCCGTTAGTGAGCAGATAGGGCGGTTGGACGATGACATAGCCTGGTGGCGGGGCGGTGGAGGCGAAGAGAGCTGAGGCTGCCTTCAGACGTAACAGGCAGATATCAGTGATAGTAAAGCGCTCAGCGTGATCCCGGCAGAGTTTCTGCGGCAGTTTTTCAGACAACCGACTGCCGGACATGGCCACCTTCGGCTCCCCGGCGTTGCCGGGTCGTCAGTCCTACTGCGCTAACCGGCTTTGCCGGTAAGCTCCGCCGAACCCCTGCGGGTTTCGGACATAGGGCCTGATGGCTGAGGTCAAGGGCTGCAACCGGCTGTCGCCGGTGCTTCAACCGGGCGCGCTGCGCCCTTTAAGGGCGTCACGCCGTTCCGTCGTGACGACTGTGTTCATGCTCATCCCTGTGCTGTCACCCTTTTCCGGCTGGTACGGAGCGGAGGGCTTTTCGTAGCACAGTCATCCGTTCGCCCACTAGGGGTACGCTTCGCCGTTCCTCGCCCGTTCGCACTCGCCACAAAGACGGCTCGCTTGCGCTGCGGCCTGCGGTGACGCCCCGTGTTCGCCCGTCTGCCGGTGCTACTTCTGCCCTTCGCCGCTCCATACCAACCGAAACAGGGTTTTAGTAACCATCAGAGGAGAACCAGCATGAACACACAGAACGTCAAAACCGCCGCAACCAAAACCACCGAAACCTGGGCTGAAGGTCAAAACACTAATTACTACCTGGGAGATCGTTTTGCCAGCGCAGAGGGGTACGCCGAAGAAGTGCGGAGTTACTGGCTGAATCGTGAGGCGGCGGCGGTAAAAGCGCCTGCCGAGATCGACGTACACCGCTTTCACGATGCGCTGGGGACACTCTACCCGTTGAACTGGGCATGCAGTGAGAGCGGGAACTGTGAAACGTTCATGTTCGCAGAAATGTACTGCGGTGAAGTAACGGACATTTACGCCCGTATCGGGGTGCGTTATTTCCGCCTGCGTAATTACAACCACATGACCCACGCCCAGATTATAGCGAGCGTTAAGGAGGTATTTGAACTGAACCAGAAATGAAAAAAAGCAGGCATAAGCCTGCTCATTCACCGCCAGAACCACGCTACCAACGAACGTTCCGGCGCTGTCAAACTTAACGGAGATAAACCCATGCAATTCGACCCGCAAATCGTGTCACACGCACAGGCATTTGTAAATGCCCTTCGCAAAGGGAAACGCGCGCGCGTCCCGGCTATTCGCCTGGAGCACTGGCAGCAGTTTATGACGCTGGTTTACGCCGGACTCGGCCTGGCGTGATGTGAAAAGCCGCCCCTGACCGGGGCGGCAGTAAAAGGAACAGAGTGATGTCTCAGATAAGTTTTGCGGATTTTTTTGACCAGGCACAGGACGCGGCACCGATTGTTCAGAGTCCTTTACCCGCGCTGCCTGTAAACCTGCCTGCGGTTTCTGCACCCGTGTTAAGCCTGGCAGCGGCGAGAAGACAGTTTATCAGCGTCTTCCATGAGACAGCGTACAACCTGCGCCGCTGGGAGGTGTTCAGCGATTTTATTATCCTGGCGGCCAGTGAACTGGATATTGCCCGGATCAGAACGCCGGAAAGTATTGAACGCTGCCGGAAAATCTGCGAACGGTACAGCGCCGCCGATATACAGAATATGCATGAACTGTTCGCGCTGATGGTATGTGCGCTTCAGGCTCAGTTTCATGATTTTCTGGGCGCTGTTTTTATGGAGCTGGAGCTGGGCGACGATCGCCAGGGGCAGTATTTTACGCCTTACAATGTGCAGTCAATGATGGCCCGCCTGCTGATGCCAGGCGTGATTGATACCCGGTCCGGAAATCACCCGCCATATCCAGAAAGAACGTTGATCCCCTTTGCGGCCGTACTCAGTGCGGCTGCGTCACCTTCGGCCTGCTCATCGCAGGCATATGAGATAAATCATGAAACAGACCCTTAAGATGGCCACCGTTGCGCTGGCCATGAGCACTGCATTGTTTTCAACACAGGCCGGTGCCGCCGGCGCTGAAGTGTTTACCCCGGAGCAGCAGGCCCGTATCGGCGAGATTGCGGCGGACTATCTGGTCGCGCACCCGGATGTGCTCATTGAGGTGAGCAAAAAACTGCAGGCACGGCAACAGGCCATGCAGCAGCAGACATACGTGCAGTCAGCGCTGAAAACACACCGGCTGCTGATGCAGCTCGATGGCGTGCCCGTTAAAGGGCCAGCCGACTCAAAGGTCATCGTGACCGAGTTCTTTGACTATGAATGCATCGCCTGCAGCATGATGGCGCCGGTGATGGAGAAGGTGGTGGCTGCAAACGCCGGCGTACGTTTTGCGTTCCGCGACTGGACTATTTTTGCCGGCCGCTATCCGGAATCGCAGCAGGCCTCACGTCGTGGCCTGAACATTTACCGGAAGCTGGGCGCTGATGCGTATATGGCGTTTCACAACGGTATTTACCGGACCGGGCATAACGAAGGGAAACTGACGACAGAAGACATTGAGAAAGTGGCTACAGCCGCAGGCGCAGGCCCATCTTCGGGCGATGATGATGCCGCTGCCGATCAACTGATTGAGAGCAATAGTTCGCTGGCGGAACTACTTGGACTTACCGGAACGCCGGGCATTATCGTCATGCCGGTAGAAAATGCTACTGCTCAGAACACCACGATATTACCCGGAGTTGTCAGCGAGAGCGTATTGCAGCAGGCCATTGAGCGAGCTGCAGGGAACGGTTAGTGAACGCAGCGGCGCAGGTGGCAGGGTTTTATTTAAAGAAAATTAAGGCCGAGGAATCGGCCTTAATAATACTTAACCCATACCCCCTGTATTGCTGCCATCACCATCCCCCTGGCCCGCTCCGCCCTCAGTCGAACCTGGATCGCCAGAACCCGCATCACCATCCTGACTGCCACCCGACATGTCTCCGTTGTTTTCAGCATCACTGCTGCCACTGTTGCTGGCTCCACCACCCGGACCGCCTGAACCGCCATCACTGTCACCGGCAGCGACACGTATAACAGAGCCGTACTGAGGGTGAGTAACTGTTAAAGATGATATCGGGCCTGAAGGTAACGCTGCTTTAGTCAGAGCACTAAAAGTAAGTAATAACAGAAAGGAAAGTTTGGTTAGCTTCATATTCACCTCTGTCTCATTTGGTGGAAAGGATGCACTTCACAGATTTCAGCGCTTATGCATCAGTTGAGGTAATTTCTTAAAAATCGATGAGTATCAGAACCACCCAATGAATAGCTGGCAGTTGTTAATCACGTCATCTTCTCAATAACAGCAACACTACTTTGACGCCCTGGCACCGCTCATTCCCGGAGAGCCGTCGTGACCTCCATTACTGCCTCCCTGTCCACCCTGACCACCTAATCCGCCAGGTCCCGCGTTGCCGCCATTTCCACCGTTACCGGAGCCGTCGCCATTGCCGCCATTGCCGCCGTTTCCACCATCCTGACCGCCATTGCCGCCGTCTCCACCGTTTCCATCAGAACCGGCTCCAGCATTGCCGCCATCACCACCGTTCCCATTGCCGGAGCCGTCACCTCCATTCCCGCCATCTCCATCGTCTGCAATGGCATTAAAGCTGGCGGTGAAAGTCAGCGCCGGTAGCAGGAAAGAAGGCGTACACAAAATTACGCCTCTAATTGCTATGACTGCTATTAGGATTGATGATCTTAAAAATGTGCGTAAAGGAAAAATTCGCATTTAAAAATCTCCTTCATTCAGTTCATCACTTTGTTCAATCAGGTGTTTCCACCATCCCCGCCATCCCCGCCATCCCCACCGCTCCCGCCAGGTGAATTATTACTGCCGCCATTACCACCATTTCCACCGTCAGCTCCATCTCCTCCGTGCCCATTGTTACCGCTATTGCCGCCATTGCCGCCATCACCGCCATTCCCACCAGGCGAATCAGCACTGCTGCCATTTCCACCGTTGCCGCCGTTTCCACCGTTGCCGCCATCAGGCCCGCTTCCTCCATTTCCTCCATTTCCTCCATTGCCCCCGGCAGAGCCACTTCCACCGTCTCCTCCATTCCCGCCATCAGCTACTGGATGAACGAGGTGTGAAAACGACAAAACATTTTTTCCTTCCTTACTGGCCCAGGCATTTGTCACGGAGTTAAAAGCCAGCACGGCAAAAAGGCTCAACGTGAAAAACTTATTTATTCTGTAATTCATCCGTTAGCTCCATTAGCTCCTGGCGCACCGCTTCCGCCATTTGCGTTTCCGTTACTTGTGTTGCCGCCATTACCGCCGTTACCGCCATCGATACATGAAGTCCCCGGTACACCTTTCTTACCATTTTCTCCGTTAGCGTCACCATTCCCGGTAGTGTCGCCATTTTTGCCATTCAGATATGTGCAGTCATTATGTTTATGGTGATGTTTATTCGAGGCCTGAACGCCCAATGAACTGACTGTCAGAACTGAAGCAATAAGAGTGTTAATGACTAATAAATTAAATTTCATGGATGTATCTCCATAATGATAACGCGGAGAATAAAATTCACCGCGTATTATGATTAAATCAAAATGTTATGCACCGCCGTCGCCACCGCCGTCGCCACCGCCGTTATCGCTACCGTCACCATTTCCGGTTCCGTTATTATCTCCACTGCCATTACCATTGCTGCTGCCGTTTCCACTATCGGCATTACCACCATTACCGCCATTACCGCCATCCCCACCCGGAGCGCCTGGTGAATTGGCATTACCACCATTACCGCCATTACCGCCGGCCGCACCTGGAGCACCATTGGCATCGCCGATTAAGACAGGATGCGCAGAGTCTGACGCTAAAGGTACGCTGTGCAAGGGAGCTGCTGCAGACAGACGAGCTGCAGTGATCAGTACAAATCCTAAAGCAAGAGTGATTTTGTTAGGTCTCATAATCCATCCTTAAAGTAATAAATACATGAGAAAAAAACACATTGCTGATAAACCCGCATGTCGGGTTGCTTTAGTTAATTAAATAAAAAAGAAAAAATAAAGGAACATAGTTGTAATGGGAAGTGTCTGTGGGTTAGCTGATGTGTATAAAAAAGAAAGTATATTTGATTGGTTTTAAATGCATGTTCTATCAGGTACAGAAATATTAGGCTGGTACATAAAGTGAGATGCATATCACGTTCACATGTTTTACAAGCTGAAATGCATTACATTTTTTTTAAGCATTAAATTTTGTTCTTAATGATGAAACTTAAATAGGATATTAAAAATATGCATTTATGAATATTCCTCACCCCCAGCTCACCAATTACAGTTTTTTTGAGAATACGTAAGAAAATAACTTTCAAGAGAAGAGCAGTTGTAGTTAACAGGCAAAGTTAGGAAGGATACTCACTCATTAAACGGGGGGTAAACAGATATAAAGAACTTATGGAATTCTGGTTCACCTGTTAACACGACAGGGAGTTATTTTGACACGGACGCCCGATTTTTTATCTATCGCTGCAGCAGTGAAAACACACCATTATGAGCACAAGTCACATCTGGCGAATATGCTTCAGGTGAATACTGTGCATCAGGCTCAGTAAACACATTCAATCCCATCAGGACCTTTACCACCTGACAGCCCCGTCATTCAGGCTGTTCGTTCCTCGCGGTGCTGCGGTACGCCTCAGCCTGACCGCCATGCCCGTCGTATTGTTAAAGCAATCATCTGCGATAACAGTTCAGTCAGCTACAGAATATCAGGAAATAAATCCTTCAAAGAACCCTCCGGGTTGCACCATCCCGCCAAAAGCATGATTTGGATTAAGTCACACAACGGACGTGAGAACAGTCAAAATGAAGTTTATCAGTGCATTTTTTTTATCCATACGATTCGTACTATGCGCAAACTGTGCTGGATTTAAACGGGTGAGATGGGTATCCTTTTCAGAATTCGCCGGGCGGCGATCCTTTTGAGATCCTTATCGAATACTGTGGTGGTTGACGATGAGGGTTTGCAGTAAACCTGTGGCCGATCATGCGCGGCGCGGGAATGAACTAACCGGATAGGACGTATCCGCAAAAACGTCCAGGGTATGGAGTCCGCGTTTCATCGGGCTCTGAATGCAAAAACCCCCCGAAATCTGGTATCAACTTGGCGGAAGAGTCAGAAATCAGGGGGTCCAAAAGCAGGCGCTGCGCCTGTGAAGGATTATAACGCATGCTATTCATAAGACAACCCCTGTCCGCCATAAGTACGGGACAGGGTGAATGACCAGATTTTAATCGGGTTAAACCGCCCGACTTCAGAAAATGACAGACGTCGCCGCGGCGATCATGATGTCACCTGCAAATGTCCTGATCCGCAGTGGTTCGCACCTGACGGCTATCGCCCGCTTCCCGGGGAGTTTGGCCATGCCATGCGCCGTCTGGTCGTCAAAGATAAAGCCAGCGGTAAATGGAAACTGCGTTTCCGGCCGTCACTCCATCCATACTTCACCCAGTACCGTAAAGCTGCAGGTCGCGATCGTCACTTCCGGCCTGAACGGCGTGCGCTTATTGATGCAATATTTCCTCTGCTTGTTCAGCGTGCCGACATGGCCACCTGGGTAGTGACTGTTAACGTCAGCCGGCTGGCCAGTGAACTCAGCCCGAAAGACAGTGATGGCCATGTCATCCCTGAAACCCGGGTAGAACCCTGCCGGCTGTCGCGTCTGTTCCCGGAACTGGCCCGGTTTGGTCTGATTGAAATGCCCGACCTGGAATGGGACCCGGTCGAACAGTACTGGATGCCCCGGCATATTATTCTTACCGAACGTTTCTGGCAGCTGTGCGGTGTCAATATGGATAAGCTGCTGCTGCAGCGAAACCTGCGCATCGAAGCTGAAGAAGAAGGGATTCTCGAACCCGGTACGCGTGATTCCGTTCGTGCTGCCCGCCGGCGCTGGTATGAAAAAACCCGCATAGCGACATTGCTCAGCCGGCGTGAGAAGGCTGTTCGGGAGAAGCGTCGTAATAAGCTGGGCAGACTTCCTCTCGACGAACGGCGCAGCACGATGGCCAGCTGGCTCATCCGCACGCGGCCGAACCACGAACTGATTAACCTCGATGCCGACAGCTTTGATCGCCTGGTGTGGCAGCATCTTAACCAGCTGGAGCTGGGACTCGGCTACGAGCCTGCGCCTCCCGACGTCGTTCACTGACGTCTCCCCGTCTGATTTTAACCGCCTTGACTGGCGGTAAAGTCGTTTGTACCGCCTGCAGAACACCCTGGTTTTGCTGCTGCCGGCATGAACTTCTGGCACGCTGAACCACATATATTCAGCCGTTTCGGGTGCTGCTTTTTTTTATCCACATTTACCCGCAAATGGAAAGTTAGCCTTACCTGCAAGCAAGTCTGAAGTTACCCGCAAGACATTCCTGACCTCTGGTCAGTAAAGAAATAATCAAAAAGAAAATAAGGTTTTCAGTCAGGCTATTCTGAGGGATTAATGAGGCCTTCGCTTGCAGCGGGCGCAGGCGTCCGCGCCGCTCAGAATCTGAAGTAGCTCCCGCCTGCGGCGGGCATAGTAAAACAATTAGTTACAACACTCATAATCACGATATAAAAACACACCAGAGCAGACCTGAAACCTCCAGCCCCTCTCAACCGAAATCCGAGCCGTCCTGAAACTCCGAGTGCCCCTTAACAGGCCGCCCCCGCCCCGGCCCGAAGGGCCGGAACTGCAGTGGCTGATTAATGGGTGTTGTAACTACAGATTCGAGTAGCTGTCAGTGAGTGCCGCGGTTTCTATCTTTCGTCTTCGACCATCCAACTTCAGTACGCCTGACAGGCCGCTGCTTCAACGGCGTCTGGCAGGGCGTGGGGGGATTTGCACGATATATGCATCTGGGAGCGGCTACGCCGCGCTACCGGCGCCTTTCAACTACAGAGTGATATGTAGCACCCGCTGGCGCCTTCATGCCGCTGCGCGGCATTAGGTGGCCTACAAGGCTATTATTTGTCAGAAAAGATCGCTATGCATAAGGTTCAGATGTTATGTTTAATAAAAGAGCAAATCATTTAATTACATGGAGTTATTATGAAAAAAGCACTGTTACCGTTCTTACTTCTTTCTGCAGTCAGCGCAGCGCAAGCTGCCTCCCCAATTATTTCCGATAACGATATCCGCGAAAAAGCA